>CAZRGJ010000039.1:0-13132 GCA_964599445.1 uncultured Planctomycetaceae bacterium
ATGTGATATTTTACTCCTTTCTGTTTAAATGTCAAGGGTTTTTTTGCAGAAATTGTAAATTTTGTTAGTTTTTCTGTAGGAAAAACGTCAGGATATTTTCCGGGTCGGTGGAGGGGAGGATCGTGCCGGAGACGGCGTGGATGTAGCCGCCGTTTTCCGAAAGGATCGCCGTGCGTTCCTGCGTTTTGGCGAGGATCGTCTCTGCCGTTTCCGACGCAAGCTCCTGCGCACTACACGCTCCGCCCCAAAGGACCAGGTCCCTGCCAAATTCGCGTTTCACGGTCAGGGGATCCATCCCGGAGTTCCCGTCCGTAAAACTGATCCCTTCCACTCCCATTTCGATAAGCTGCGGCAAAAACGGCATGGAATCCCCTTCCGCCTGCCAGAGAATGTGGACTTTTTCGGAGAAGAGTTCCCGGATCTTCCGGATCCCGCGGGCATAGAGCGGCAGAATGCGTTCACGAATGATCCTTCGGTCCGCGTCCGTTTCGACACCCAGGAACGATTCTTCCAAAACCAGTACATTCACGGCTTCTCCCGCGGCTTCGTGCAGCTTTTTCAGCTCGGAGTTCCAGAGCGAATACCATTTTTCAAGGAGTTTATCGACGTCCGGATGCCCGGAATCGAGCGCACGGAGCCATTTTTCCGGTTCCCGAAATCCCAGACCGCCGAAAAACGGCGACGGAAGGCCTGCTCGGAGGATCAGCGACTTTTTTGAATTGCGCGCGAGTTTTTTTGCGTTCGTTTTCAGAATTTCAAGACTCTCTCCGCTCTGCAGAAAAGCGACGGCGGGATTTTCCGATCCGAGTTCCTTTTCGATCTCCGCAAACGTGAGTCCGCAGACTCCCGGTCCCGGAGCGAGAAGTTCGAAACGCCATCCCCCGCGTTTCATCATGCCGAAACGCCGGTCCTGAAAGTCACGCAGGCACAAATCGCCGCTGAGTTCCCGTTCCGGATAGAAATCTTTGGGGGTCAGGACTCCGATCCCGTCTTCCATGGCGTACGGTTTCCAGGCTTTTTTTGCAGTCTCGCAGAAACATTCCGGCGTGAGCAGCGGAACTGCGAGCGGCAGCGGAAGCGTATCGCCGCCCAGAGTGTCCTGCACCAGCATATCGATCTCTGCCGTTCCTGCGTAAATATCGTAGAGCCGGGCCGGAATTTCGGCTCCGAGGCACTGACGCAGATGGTAAAGTGCCGTTACGGAGATACCCGTTTTCCGGGTCCCGCCCAGGTCGATCGGGGTCCGGTCCAATTTCTTCTGTTCAAAAACTGCGTTGATTCGATTTTTGGAATTCATTTTTGAAAAGCTGGCATAAAGGAGGCCGTGAATGGAAGATCGAAAATAATCGATCACGTACTTTTCGGCATCATAGCAAAAAAATCCAATTGACACAATAGGGATTTTGGGTGAAGTTTAACGCCTTGCGGTTCGGATTTCAATTTGAAAGGAAGAAAAGTCGTTTCTAGAAAAGGAAAATTTTATGAAAATGGCCTTAAAATCCGTTTTTTTTTGCCAATTTCACGAAAATTTTACAAAACTTTTACATAACCCCCTTTCAAAATAGGTATTTTCGTATATACTGGAAAAGGTAAAAATAGTAAACTGTCCCAAAATGGAACTTTTTGGGAAGAAAAGATAAACAGAGTATACGGTAAATCATGGCGAATCATCCGATTTCAGTTCAGGAAGACGGCGTTTCTTCAAACACTCCGCGCCAGTCCCTTTTGTCCTGGAGTTTTTTGGGTCTGCTGGTGACGCAGTTCACGGTGGCGCTCAACGACAATATATTCCGCTGGCTTCTGGTTCCGATCGGCAAAGCGCGTCTCGGCGCTTTTTATGGGGACTACAGTCGGGGAGCGGACATTGCGCTGACCGTCGGCGGTCTGATGTTTCTGATCCCGTTCGTTTTCTTTTCCGGCTACGGCGGATACTGTGCGGACCGGTTCTGCAAGAGGAAGGTGATGGCGTACTGCAAACTGGCCGAGATCGCCATCATGCTGCTTGGCGTGCTTTTCGTCTGGATCGGAAATCCCTGGCTGCTCTTCATCGTGCTGTTCATGATGGGGACCCAGAGTGCGTTTTATTCTCCGGCGAAATACGCCAGTATTCCGGAGATCGTCGGCGATAAAAATATCCCGACGGCGAACGGTCTGATCGGCATGACGACCATCATCGCGGTTCTGGGAGGAACGATCCTCGGCAATCATCTCTACGAATGGACGACGCTTCCCGATGCGGAAGGCCTTCGCCTGATGCCGGATGCGCCGGGTCAGCATCATCTGTGGCTTTCCGCTCTGATCCTCGTGGGCGTCGCTGTTTTCGGGTACCTCACGACGCTGCTCATCCAGCGGATGCCCAGCCGTGCGGAAGGGAATGTGCGTCTGAAATGGTTCCAGAAACTCCCGATGGGGCAGAGTCTGTCCGATTTCGCGTATCTCTGGCGGCACAAAGCACTTCTGCTCGTGGCTCTTGGAAGTGCGTACTATTGGGGGCTTGCGTCGCTGGCACAGACGAACATCGACAAATTTGTGGTCCCGGAAATTACGGAGAGTCAGGGGAATGTTGCGATGTTCCTCGGCATTCTTGCAGTCGGCATCGCCGTTGGGAGCACGTTCGTGGGATTCGTCATGCGCGGACGCGCTACGCTCGCGCCGATCACGTACTCGTGCTTCGGCATGGCGGCCTGTGCGGTCTGTCTTTACTTTACGCCGGAAGGAACGGGAACGCTTTTCCTGGAGACGGAAACGGGAGAGTCTGCCGGAATGGCTCCTGCGGCAGTTCACGCACTCTGGTCGCTGATCTTCCTTGGCATTTTCGCCGGAATGTTCGACATTCCGCTGCTTGCGTATCTTCAGAAAAATTCCGATGAATCCCAGCGCGGGCGGATCATCGCCGGGTCCAATTTCCTGAGTTTTTCGGCCATGACGCTCGGCGTGGCGGTTTTCGGCGCGATCATCGCGTTTCTCGGGACCCGCGGCGTCTGGCTCTTTGCCGGAAGCGTGACTTTTTTGGTCGCGGTGCTCTGCACCTGGCTCGTTTTTGGAAAATTGGGACGGGATCCCTCTGCGGAAAACGGGGAGGTTTCTGAAGTCAAGGCGGTTTCCAGTGAAGAGAAAGAGTTCTTCGGAGTGAATGATCCTGCGGAAAAGGAGGCTTTTTAAAATGTATCGACTCCTGGGTTGGTTTACGGCACTGCTGTTTCATATTTTCTTCCGGCTTTTTTACCGTGTCCGGATCGAAGGGGCGGAAAATCTGCCGAAAGAGGGGCCTTTTGTTCTCGCGTCCAATCACGTGAGCTACCTGGACGGCCAGCTCATGTACTTCATGCTGCCGTATCGCAGAAGGAAACCGCGGATCATTTTCTGGGCGGCTTTTGGACGTCCGCCGATCCTTCACGCGCTTTCTATCGCGTATCGAGGAATCCCGATCGAACCGGGAAAAGCAGCGGTGCGTGCGATCCGTGAAGCGTCTAAAGCACTGGATGAAGGGGATGCCGTGGGGATCTTTCCCGAAGGCGGGATCTCCCGTCATGGAGTCCTGATGCCGTTCAAGCCGGGGATCGAGCACATGCTGCGCGGTCGGGATCATGTGCCGGTCGTGCCGATGTACATCGGGGGGCTTTGGGGGAGCATTTTCAGCTTCCGCGGCGGCAAAGCGATCTGGAAATGGCCGGAACGCCTCTCGTGGAGTGCGCTGTTTTCCTTTCAGTTCCGCCGCAGGATCACGATCTATCTCGGAAAACCGATCGAGAATTTCCGTCAGCAGGATGTCCGCGCCCTGCCCGACGCCGTCATGCAGCTTCAGGATCGATTCTACCATGAACGCTGGATGAAAGTCGGCTCGGCAAGCGATAATTTCCAGAAGAAAATGATCCCGGCACGCCAGATGCTGCGTCTCTGGAAGAAAAAGAGACCGCGAGAGCTGGCTTTTGCCGACTTGACGATGGAGCTGACCGGACGGAAAGCACTTTTGGGGTCGCTGATCTTCCGGAGAAAACTGCACGCGCTCCTGGCCCGCGATGAGCAGAACGTCGGGATCCTGGTGCCGCCCTGTGTGCCGAGCGTCCTGACGAATACCGCGCTTGCCCTCGACCGGCGGACGGCCGTCAATCTGAACTACACGGTGAGCAATGAGATCATGAATCTCTGCATCCGCAAGGCCGGGATCCGGCACGTCGTCACGAGCAAAAAGGTAATGGCGGACAAGAATTTCGCAAAATTTACGCCGGAATGCGATCTGGTCTACCTGGAAGACATCAAGGCGGCCGTGACGGTTTGGGACAAGATCAGCGCGCTTTTGATGGCGTGCGTCCTTCCGCTGTGGCTCGTAGAGCGTCTTCTGGGACTTCAGAAGATCAAGCCCTCGGATCCGATGACCATCGTCTTTACGTCCGGTTCCACCGGCATTCCGAAGGGGGTGGTCCTGACGCAGCAGAATGTCGCGGGAAATATTCACGCGTTCTGCGACATCATCCAGCTTCGTTCGACAGACAGTGCGCTGGGAGTCCTTCCCTTTTTCCATTCCTTTGGATACACGTGCCTTCTGTGGTCCGTCCTTACGTTTGGATTCCGCGGATTCTACCATACGTCGCCGCTGGATTGCGGACCGATCAGCAAGCTGTGCCGCAAATATTCGCCGAAACTCCTGGTCGGAACGCCGACTTTTCTGCGAATGTACGCGCGCAGGATCCAGCCGGAAGACTTCAAGGGAGCGGAGATCATCGTTTCCGGAGCGGAACGCTGTCCGGAAGCGTTGATGGACGAATACGAAAAACGTTTTGGAGTCCGCATCGTGCAGGGCTATGGCGTCACGGAGGCAGCACCGGTCATTTCCGTGAACATTCCGGAACACCGCCGCATGACGGACTGGGCACCGAAAGCCAAAGACAACTCGATCGGTTTCCCGCTTTTCGGCACGTCGATCCAGGTGCGCGATCTGGACACGGGAAGACTCTGCAAAACCGGGGAACGCGGGATACTCTGGGTCTCCGGGATCAACGTCATGGAAGGGTACTTCAATGAGCCGGACAAGACGGCGGAAGTTCTTCAGGACGGATGGTACTGTACCGGCGACCTGGTCTACGTCGATGAGGCGAACTACATTTACATTGCGGGCCGTCTGAGCCGTTTTGCCAAGATCGGTGGTGAAATGGTGCCTCACGAAGGTCTCGAAGATGCCCTGAACAAAATTTTGGGGCACAGTGCCGAGGATGAGCCGAAACTGTGTGTTTCGTCTGTTCCGGATGAGAAAAAGGGCGAGAAGCTCGTCGTTCTCTACACGGAACTCCAGAGAACGCCGGAGGAACTGAATGCTCTGCTTCTTGAGCAGAAGTATCCGCCGCTTTGGATCCCGGGCGTTGATGCCTATTTCCAGATCGACTCGATCCCGCTCTTGGGAACCGGGAAACTCGATCTCCGGGCGATCCACGAGATGGCTCTTCAATGTGCGGCTTCCTGACGGAATTTTCCGTTTGACGGCATCTTGCGGAACTGCCGGGGCTGAGGCTCGTCTCTCGATTTTCAAAGATCCAGATCCTGCAAAACACGGGATCCGGATCTTTTTTCGTTAAATTTTTTCGTTAAAAATCGGAAATTGCTCTTTCCTGATCTGGAAAAATCAGCTAGGATAAAAGAGGGAAGTTCCCATTGGATGAAAACGCGGCTGCGTCGATTTTTGAATTCGATTTTTTGATTTTACGGTAAAAGACATGAAAAAGCACATTTCCACATTCGCCTGGTTTCTGTTTGGGCTGACGGTCTGGTTTGGAAGCCGGGGCGGAATGTTCGTTTCGGCGCAGCAGAAAACGGGACCGGCCTCGGACGGCAGGATCACGGCGGCTTTGCTTGAGGAAATTGGTTTTTCTGTCCCGGAAATTTTGCAGAAAAATCTCGATTCGGCCGCATTGAAAAGAAATCGGACGGAAGTTGCGCGGACGGGGATGGAAACGGAACGGAATGTTCAGGATCCCAACCTTCTTCCGGCAGCAGCCGTAGAGGCCTCGATGGCCGCATCTGCTGAAAAAAACACTCCGCATCATGCAGACATCATTCCGTCCGCGATTCCGGGAGGGAAAAACGAGATCCTGCTCACGAGTGCGGAAGAGCCTCTAGAGACTTCGATCTCCGAGGGAACGGAAGAAAACGTGCATTCTGAAGAATCGCAGGCTTTGGAGCTGGCCGACCTGATGCCCCTGGAGGCCGTAGAGGGACAGGACGGACTGAAAGGGATGGATGGACAGGACGGACTGAAAGGGCTGGAAGTCGGCAAAACGGAAGAGTCTGCAAAGCGTTCGGCAAATGCACCTTCCGAAGAACGCGTGCCGGCTGCCCAGGATCCGGCGGGATCAAATGGACTTTTGGCGGAAGGGCCGGAAGCTCAGACGGAAACCGTTTCCGAAGTACTTTCCGAGGATCCGTTTGCGGACGCTCCAAACGTTTCTGCCGGTACGTTGGAGCCTCAGACGGAGTCTCCTGCCGGACTGGAAGCTGCTCTTGAAGACGGGCTTTCGCAGAACACGGAAATTCCGAGTCGTCCGGTCGATCCGGATGCAGTTCCGCTGGAAAAAGCCTCGCTGGAAGCCGCTTCATTGGAAGCCGACCCGCTGGAATCTGCTCCGCTGGAAGGGGCTTCACTGGGATCCGCGGCACTTCAGGAAGCGGCACAGCCTGCGGAAACCGAGCAAAAAGCTGAAGAAAATGCGCAGCTGGTTCCCCTGGATTCTCTGGATGAGCCGAATCCTGCGCCCATTATGCCGCATCCGTCGGAAAAGGCTGCCGGGCAGAATACGTTCACGGAAGTCGTTCCTGAAACGCTCGAGACGCCAGGAATGGATCTGAAGGCTGCCGAGCCGCAGTCTGCGGGCGGTCCCGCGGTCATTCAGGGAAATGGAAAACCGGGAGAAACTGCGCTGGAAGGGATTCAGGTCGCTCGCCTGACGGTCGAAAAAACGGCTCCGGATGAGATCCAGGTCGGCGCACCTTCCGTGTGGACGATCACGGTCCGAAATGAAGGAAAGACGGCGGCGGCTGGAGTGCAGATCCACGACATGGTTCCGGAAGGGACGCAGCTGGTGAATACGCAGCCTTCCGCGATCGTTTCGAAAGACGGCGAGATCACGTGGAACGTCGGCACGATGCCCTCTGGTACGATGGCGGTCGTGAAGATGGAACTGATGCCGACCCGTGAAGGCGAGATCGGCAGCATCGCGAGCGTCTCGACCCGTTCGGAAGCTTCCGCGAAAGCCGTCGCGACGCGCCCGGTCCTGAAAGTAGAGACGTTCGGAGAAGAGAAAGTACTTCTTGGCGAACCGGTGGAATTGAGCATCGTCGTCTCCAATCCGGGAACGGGAACCGCCCGCAACGTGATTTTGAGCGAGACCGTGCCTCCGGAACTTCAGTTTGAGGGCGGAGCGGAACTGCTCTATTCGGTCGGCGACCTGCTTCCGGGCGAGTCCAAAACGACCAAACTGCCGCTGACGGCTGTGCGTCCCGGGAAATTCGTGAATCGGATCCTCGCGAAATCGGAATCCAATCTTCAGACGGAGAGCTTTCTGGAAATGGAAGTGACCGCTCCGGCCATTTCTCTGAAACTTCAGGGACCGGGAAGACGTTTTCTGGAAAAAGAGAGCACGTTTCGCCTGACGCTTTCGAATACGGGAACGGCGAGCGCGAAAAATGCGGAATTTTACGTGATGGTCCCGAACGGGTGGAAGTTCGTGCGGGCAAACAATCTGGGGACGTTCCTTCCGGATCATGGCCGGGCTGTTTGGAAACTGGAAGAATTGGAGGCCGGGAAAAGTGCCGAGGCGGAGATCGTTCTCGCGCCGCTGGAGATCGGGGCCTTTACGCTTCAGTGCGAGGCGAATGCGGACATCTGCCAGCCGGCTGCGGATTCGAAAAACGTGACGGTGGAAGGGATCGCGGCTCTCATGTTCCAGGTCGTCGACTCGAACGATCCGATCCAGGTCGGCGAGGACACGCAGTACACGGTGGAAGTCGTGAATCAGGGGTCCCGGCAGGCGGAAAGCGTGCAGGTCGCGGTGGACGTTCCGGCCGGTCTGGAACTTATTGCGTGTGAGGAACGGGCAAGAACGGCGAACGTGCAGGGCGGGAAACGGATCCTTTTCGATCAGATCCCGACGTTGGGACCGAAAGCCTCGAAGGTCTACCGCTTTACGCTGCGGGGCGTCATGAGCGGCGATCAGCGGGTCTCGGTCAAACTCTCCAGCAAGGAATTCCAGGATCCGATCGTGAAAGAAGAAAGCACTCGGGTCTTTGCCGAGTAGAAGAGCGGGGCGAGGCGAAGAGCTTTCCCGGGTTGGCGTTTGGAGCCTTTTCCCGGATCAGCGGTCTTCGGCTGGCCGAGAGAGTAGATGAAACCGCAGGAGATCGGGCCGGATCTTCTGTGGTTTCTGTTTTTCTGGGGATTTTTTGTCCGGAACTGCTTCGAAACGGCGGGTCTCTCCCTTGATGAAAATGGCCGGAATGGTAAAATAAAGTAAGTCAGGCAGATACTGGAACCGGTTGGGGAAAGAGACCGGAGACATTCAGCGTGAATATACCGGGCTTGAAAGCAGGTCGGCAAACAGGATCCACAGGAGAAAGCATGAGATCTCATTCCACTACGATTTTGACGGTACGCAGAAATGGAATCGCGGCCATTGGAGGCGACGGTCAGGCAACGGTCGGCACCACCATCATGAAACATGATGTTCAGAAGATCCGGCGTCTTGCGAACGGAAACGTCATTTGCGGTTTTGCCGGAACGACGGCGGACGCTTTTGCGCTGATGGAACGTTTTGAGGCCCGGCTGAAAGACTATCCCGGCAACGTTCCGCGCGCGGCTACTGAGCTGGCGAAGGAGTGGAGGACCGATCGGGCGATGCGTCAGCTTGAGGCGCTCATGGCCGTCGTCGATGCACGCCATACGCTTCTGGTGACCGGGAATGGCGACGTCATCCAGCCGACGGATTCTGTGTTGGGAATTGGTTCCGGCGGTAATTTTGCGGTCGCCGCGGCGCGTGCGCTTCTGCGAAATACGGATCTGGAAGCGGCTGAGATCGTGAGGAAAGCTCTGGAGATCGCTGCGGAGATCGACATCTACACGAACACGAACATTCACGTTGAGGAAATGCCGAGCGAGACGTAGCGTTTCCTTCCATGCCGTGGTGGAGAGATTTTTTTGCCGGAATATTCAGCGGGGAGGCTGAAGGGGGATCGCATGAAATTTGAATCTGAAAATGAAGCGAAAAATGCGAATTTGAAGGAAATGACGCCGCGCGAGATCGTCAGGGAACTGGACGCGCACATCGTGGGACAGGCGGAAGCAAAGCGGGCGGTCGCCATTGCGGTGCGGAATCGGTGGCGGAGACGTCAGCTTCCGGAGGAACTCCGGCGGGAGATCTCTCCAAAAAACATTCTGATGATCGGCCCAACGGGAGTCGGAAAAACGGAACTTGCGCGGCGTCTGGCCAGACTGACGCAGGCTCCGTTCGTCAAAGTTGAGGCCACCAAGTACACCGAGGTCGGATACTATGGCCGGGATGTGGAGAGCATGGTTCGGGATCTCGTCGAAAATGCGTTCAAGCTCGTGCGGGAACGGGAACTGGAGAAAGTAAAAAAAGAGGCGGAAAAGCAGGTCGAAGAGCGCATTCTGGACATTCTTGTGACGCTTTCTTCCAAGAAATTCATGCGTCTGCCGCAGCCTGAACTTTCCGAAATAAAATTGGGGAAACTGGATCGGAAAAATGGATTTGAGTCCGATGCCGACGGGGCCGGAGAAAATGACGGCAGCGAAAATCCGGACGGAAACGCAGACGGAAAGACTCAGGAGCCTGATCGCGAAAACCAAACGGGCCTGAAGATCGGGAATGCGCTCATCACGAGCTTTCACGTGGATTTTCCGGAAGATTTTCCCGAGGAATTGAAGGAATCGATCCTTGGAATGTTTCCGGGAGCCTCGAGTTCCACGCATTCCGGGGATCTTGACCCGTTCCTTCAGGAGGCGTTTCTAAAAAAAGTTTCGAAAGAACCTGAATTTCCGTCTGACGTGCCGGAGAGCCATGCCTCGGAAACGGCTTCGGAAACGGCTTCGGAAGAAAAATTGCGTCAGCAGGGGCTTCGGGCAGCGGAGGAAGCGAAACGGCGAGCTTTGGAGGAGCGCGAGTCACTTCGGAGTCAGCTGCGGGCCGGGATGCTCGAGGATCGGGAGATCGAGATCCCGGGGCAAAAGCGTCAGCGGCCGCCGTTCATGATGATGCAGGTCAGCGGAAACGAGATGGAAAATGGTCTTTCGGATCTTTTGGGAAAAATACTGCCGAAGAAGACCGTCCGGCGCAGACTTCCGATCCGCGAGGCGCGCAAGATCCTGCTGGATGCTGAGAGCGATCAGATGCTGGACGAAGAGAAGATCCAGACTCAGGCGGTCCAGCTCGCAGAGGAATCGGGGATCATTTTTCTGGATGAGATCGACAAGATCGTGGCGTCCAACGCGCAGCATGGCGCAGACGTTTCCCGGCAGGGCGTCCAGCGGGATCTTCTGCCGATCGTGGAGGGCACGACGATCCAGACCCGGTACGGCAGCGTGAAGACGGACCATATTCTCTTTGTTGCCGCAGGCGCATTCCATCAGAACAAACCGGGCGACCTCATGCCGGAACTTCAGGGACGTTTCCCCATCCGCGTGGAACTTCATGCCCTGTCGAAAGACGATTTCGGCAGGATCCTCAAGGAACCGGAGAATGCGCTTCTTCGGCAGTACCAGGCTCTTCTGGAAGCGGACGGTGTTCATGCCGAATTCACTCCGGACGCCGTCGATACACTCGCGGATTACGCATGGCGGGTGAATCAGACGTCGCAGAATATCGGAGCGCGAAGGCTCTGCACGATTTTAGAGCGTCTGCTGGAGGAGCTGAGTTTCGACGCTCCGGATCTGGATGAAAAAAACGTCCGGATCGATGCAGCATACGTTCGGGCACGGTTGGAGGATATTGCGCAGGATGAGGATCTGTCGCGGTTTATCCTTTAAGTGTTTTCGGAACGAAACATGAAAACGGAAGAATGGCAGGGATTTGAAAAACCGGTTTTTTCGTCAGGAGTGGGACGAAAAGAGCGAAAATTTCGACTTTTTTCGTAAAATTCTGCAAAAAAAGGACTTCCCCCCTTGCAGAAAACGTCTTTTGGTATAAAATATCACTAGGAAAATTTAACCTCACTCAATTTTATCAGAAAGGAAAGTGCAATGAAAAAATTTGAGATCTACCGCTGCCCGGTCTGCGGAAACATGGTGGAAGCGCTGAATGACGGCTTCGGCAAACTCACGTGCTGCGGCAAGCCGATGGAGAAACTGGAAGAGAATTCGACGGACGCTGCCGGCGAAAAGCACGTTCCCGTTCTCTCCCGCGGAGAATACGGAGTGAAAGTTTCGGTCGGATCAGTGGCGCACCCGATGACGGATGAACATTTCATCGGATTCATTGAAGTACATTCTGAGGACCGTATGCAGCGCAAGTACCTGCGTCCGGGTGAACTTCCGGAAGCGGAATTCAGCTGCCCGCCGAGCGGATGCCTGCTCAATATCCAGCCCTCTGTGCGTGCGTACTGCAATCTGCACGGCCTTTGGGAGGCAAAATAATTCCGAAAGGAAATGCTGGGATCTCCCCCCGGACCGGAGAAGCGGAAGGAATGAGACGCTCCGTTTTATCCGCGTCCCGTTTTCGGCGGATCCTGATTCATTTCAATGGTTGAATGTTTACGTTTGAAAGGAGAAAATCAATGCACACTGAGCTTTTCCCGGGAATTGACTGGGTCGGTTTCGTAGACTGGAATATTCGCGACTTCCACAGCTACAATACGGAACGTGGCGCGACGTACAATTCGTATCTGATCCGCGACCGGAAAACCGCTTTGATCGATACGGTAAAGAAAGCTGCGGCAGATACGCTCCTGAAAAACGTTCAGCAGCTGACGGACCTGGACAAAATCGACTACCTGATCTGCAATCACGCGGAGCAGGACCATGCGGGTGCCATGGCGCAGGTGGTTTCGATGCTGCCGAACGCGGAAGTCGTCTGTACGGCGAAGTGCCGTGAGATCCTCAGCGGGTACACGGATACGAGCAGCTGGAAATTCCGCATCGTCGCCAACGGCGAGACGATCTCCCTCGGCGAGAATACGCTGACGTTCATCCACACCCCGATGGTCCACTGGCCCGATTCGATGTTTACGTACGTCGGCGAGAAAAAACTGCTTTTCTCGATGGACGGTTTCGGACAGCACATTGCGTCGAGCGAGCGGTTTGATGATGAACTGCCGCTGGATGTCCTGATGGAAGAAGCGAAGATCTACTATGCGAATATCGTCTATCCGTACGGTGCGCAGGTCGCGCGCGTCCTGCAGGCGGCTGCCGGACTGGAGATCGAAATGATCGCACCGAGCCACGGTGTCATTTGGCGGAAAAATCTCGGAGCCATTCTGGAAGCGTACCAGCGCTGGGCTGCGAAGACGGCAGAGAAGAAGGTCGTGATCTTCTACGACACCATGTGGGAGAGTACCGAGCACATGGCGAAAGCGGTCTACGAAGGCGTTTTGTCTGTGCCGGGAGTTTCCTGCGAGATGCACCATGTGCGGAAAAGTACGCTCACCGAAATCTCGACGGCTGCGATGGATGCGAAATGCTGTGCACTGGGAAGCGCGACGCTCAACACGCTCCCCACTCCGACGATGGCGGCCGTGATGAATTACCTCCAGGGACTCCGATTTCCGATCCGTCATGGACTGGCTTTTGGTTCCTTCGGCTGGGGAAAAGGCGCGGTGGAAGAAATTTCCGCGTGGTTCGGGAAGATGCAGTGGACTCCCGCGGCAGAAGGGATCCGCTGCAAATGGCGTCCCACTCCCGAAGTGCTTGCCCTCTGTGAGGAAGGCGGGCGTCAGCTCGCACTGAAAGCTCTGGAAGACTAGAGCAGAACGCCGAAAAGGTACCCTTTCTGATTTGAAAAACGACTTTACGCAGGAGCCGCGCGGTTTTCTGCGTAAAGCCTTTTTTTTGTTTTTTTTGCTTTTTCTAATAAAATCGTTAAATTTTAAACTTTTGAAACGATTTTGACGATAATTTGAGTGTAGTGGTATGATATAC
>CAZRGJ010000040.1:0-1476 GCA_964599445.1 uncultured Planctomycetaceae bacterium
GGTGTCCGGAGAACACGCAGATGAGCTGGCCGTTGGTTTCCGGGATCGGACGCGCATGAAGGATCGTCGTGGGGAACCACGAATTGTTGCCGTAGAGAGCGGTCTGGCCCGTTCCGTCGGGATTCATCTGGAAAAGTCCCTGCGGATAGATCTGTCCGCGGTCATTGTAGTCCCAGCGCGTGTAGATGACGCGGCCGTCGAGCGTCAGCGTCGGGTAGTTATCGTGGACCTGGTCGAACGACATGCGGCGCAGGAACTGGCCGTTGGCGTCGATGCGGTAAAGGTTCGAGACTTCCGTCCACCAGCAGTCCACGATCTGGGAGCATCGCGTGGAGTTGAAGATGATGTCGCCGCTCGGCAGGCAGCAGGGTTCATAGTCCGCCCAGCCGAGACCGAAGGTAAGCTGTTTGATCTCTTTCGTTTCGAGATCCATGCGGTAAAGATGGAAGTCATCCAGACGGTCGGATTTCTTCCACGCAAAGACGATCGCCTTTCCATCGTAGGTGATGTCCGGGTCGCGGATCATTCCCCGCGGGTCGTCGATGAGGATTTTTTCGACATATTCTCCACTTTCGGTCAGTTCCATCATGCAGAGCTGGGAACCGGGGAGGAAGTGACGTTCTGCCTGTGCGTCAGAGACGGCTTCCGTGTACGCGTAATGCGATCCGCCGAGGTTCGCGTGTTTCGTGAAGACGAACTTCGGAGCATTCTCGCGCAGCGGTGCCAGACGCAGCGAACGGCGCAGAGAAGCGGATTTGACGTAGAGTGCCTTCCAGCGTCCGTCCGTGCCGACCACGCCTTCCAGACCCGCGAGTTCTTTGCGAAGCTCGGCGCATTTCTGCTGGGCATCCGCGTTGGAGGCGACTTTCGCCAGTGCGTCGGTTTCATCGAGGACTTTCAGGACCAGGGCGCGTTCGGTCTCCGCCTGCGCGGAGTTGGGGGCACGGTCCGTGAAGACGGTTTTGGCCTTGGAGTCCGGAGTAACCGGACGTTGACCTTTCGCGGGATCAAATGCGAGGTCCTGCAGCAACCAGTCGGCGAGAATCTCCTCACTCGAGGCTGGAACGCGCACGGCGTCCTGTGCCGACAGAGTCTCCAGTGAAATGCAGCCAAATGTCAGCGTGCAAACGGCCAGGAAAAGAACAGAGGAATCGAAATGTTTCCGAACTCGAAACATGGGTCTGTTTTTTTTCATGATCGAACCTGTGGGTAAAATAAAGCGAATAAAAAATCAAGGCAGGGGATCCGGAAATAAGATCCGCAGGATGGGAGGTTTGCCGACGAAGACGGAAAGCGGATCCGGTCTCAGAAACGGTCTGGTCCGGAGTCCTGATGATTTGGACGGGATACTGTCCCGGACAGCATATTCAAATTCAGTCTTCCGCAATATTTATCTTACCGGATTTTCTGTTTTTCTTCAAGGGGGGAATGTGGAAGAAACGTGAATTTTTTGGAAATTTTGTCTTCGTGGGATTT
>CAZRGJ010000040.1:1486-13111 GCA_964599445.1 uncultured Planctomycetaceae bacterium
CCCTTGCGAAATTTTATGAGAGTAGATAAAATAAGTGGTTCAGTGAACATGAAGTATGGCAGAAGTGCCGAAAGGTGAAGGACAATTAGAAAACGCGAGGAAAAGATGATGGAATGCATGAAACGAGCGGGACGGTGGATCGGAGTTTTGGCTGTCTTGACGGTCCTGCTCATGAATTCAGGCCTGCTGCGGGCAGAAGCGATGGATACTGCGGAAAGGACCTGCTGCATTGCGGAACAGATGCGTCCGTACCTGACGGACGAGACATTTGCGGCGGATCTCTGGGAGCTGCGTGAGCTGGATCTTGCGGAAACGAATGCCCGTTCTCTGGAATTCACGAAATTTCTATTTCCGAAAATGACCGAAGCTCTTTTAGCCCGACCGGATGTGGAAGCGGCACAGAAGGCGTTCGGGGAGGCCGTCAGGAAGATCGAGGCCGTCGAAAAACTTTCAGGAGGCACGGTCTTCACCCTCTGGAGCAAAAGCGGTTTCCTGATGGTCGTGCCGAAACTCTGCCGTGACGCTGCGCTGGAAGCCGAGGTCGGTTCCATGCTGGAAGACTATCCGTTTTACGAACCGGAAGACGAACGGACCCGCAGGCTGGTGGAACTGCAGAAAAAGTCTGTCGTCGTGAAGCAGACCGAAGATGCGGTGCTTTTCTTCATCTCCATGTCGTCGCTGACTGCGTACATTAAGAATTTTTCAGAGCACTCCGTGTGCTCAGAGACTGCGGAGGCTTTGGAAACTGCCGGACCGTCTGAATTTCCGGGACTGAATGCCGAAGACGCCCGGGTACGTGATCTTGCGATGCTTGAGGAACTGCTGGAAAGTACGGCAGAACGGCCGGATATCGAAACGGTGCTTGGACGGGGGAACTTCGGAAAGACGCACACTTTTTTGCTGGTCGTTCCGCCGGAATTCCGGGAGATCCTCAAGACGATGATCGCGGGACTGGATTTCGAAAATGAAAAGCTGAAGGGGATCTCCGGTGCGGAACTGCTGACGCTCGCGGATGCCGTTCTTGCCGTCAAAATCATCCGGGACGGATTTTTCGATCCAGGACAGGTACGTGTGGAATTTGAGTCGGAAACGGAATCAACTCTGGCTCTTCAGGTCCTGGAAAAACTGCCCGCCGCTTTATTCCGGACGGCTGAGGAACAGACTGTGGGAGAAAAGGAGCCTTTGCTGAGCGATCTTACTGCGTTTTGCCGAACACTGTTCTTTCCGGAACTTCAGGGAAACGCTCTGGAGCTGGACTGGGAGGAAAAAGGCTCGGCCACAGTGGAAAAATACCTCGGAGCTTTGGCGCGAATCCGCGATTTTCAGGCGGAGCAGCGTGAGGAACAGCGGAAGGATCCTGAAGCGGAGGCCCAGCGGCTTCGGGAACTTCTGGAACCATGGCTGACGCTGCAAAGCACGCTGGTCGTGAAGCTGGATCTGGAACGGGTCACGCCCGAACTCTGGACTGCGTCGGCCGCAGAAGAACTCACGAAAGCTGCGCCCGTTTTCTTTGGGAGCGAAAAGGGGAAGACGGCTCTTGAGCAGGCGTTTGCGGTCATGGGAGTGCTGGAAAAAAGCTGCGGAAAAATGCGTGAGGCCGGCGCGAAAGAGGTTTTTCTGATTTTGGATCTTTCCAATTATCTGATCCCGGCACGTATCGTCATTCCGGGAATGAAACTGACTGGCGAGGGCCGGACCGACGGGATCCATGCCGGGACGCTTTTTTCGTTTGAGTCATTCTGTGCAGACTGCATGGATTCCGTTTTCCCGACGCTTCCGGAACTGATGAGCGACCGGGTTTGTGTCGGGGATTGGCAGGAGGCGGCCGTTTTGCTCGTGAAGTCGGATGACTCGATCTCCAATGCGGATGTCTGGAATTCGTTTGTGGATTCCCATCGGAAGGCGGAATTGGAAAACGTCAGCGCGGCATTGAAGTACTGCGCGAATTCCATGCTTTCGGTGATTTACCGCATGACGCCGGTCCCGGCCATGGCAATCAAAGCGTCACTCGAAAACGCAAAGGCGAAATATGAGGAACTTGGAGAAGAACCGCCGTTCTTTGTTCCGCCGGGCAAAATCCTCACCAACGGTCTGGATGCCGTGACGTTGAGCGTCGATCCGAATTTTGGGACTTTTTCGCTGAATATCCTTGGAAAAAATGAAAAATCGGCGCGAAATCTTCTGAAACTCACGGAATTGTGGCGTGAAGATCTGCTCCGAAGTATCGAAGCTGCGCAGAAGGCGAACCAGAAGGAGGCCGGACTGAGTGAAGAGGAGCTTTTGCTCGCCCGGCTTGCTGCGGAGGATTACGTGGACTGGATCTTTGAGTTTGGGAGACCGATCTGCGAGGGGAACCGTCTGTACTGGGATCTTTCGGAGAATGAAAGGGCACTTCGGATGATGAAGTCTCCGTTTTTCAAAGCTGCTGCCGTACCTTCGGCCGTCGGGATCTGTGCCGGAGTGATGGTCCCGGCGTTCAAGGCTGCCCGGGAGAACGCACAACTTTGGGTCCAGATGGAAAGTAATCTGATACAGTGCAGTACCGCTGCGCGAATGGCTGCCATGTCCGGACATTACCCGACGGCGTATACCGTGGATGCAGACGGAAGACCGATGCATTCATGGCGCGTGCATCTCCTCCCTTACCTTGGGCAGAAGGAACTCTACGAAAAGATCCGTCTGACGGAACCCTGGGACAGTGAATGGAATCGGCAGTTCCACGAGCAGTGCCCGGAATTTTATCGTTTACCGGCAGAGCCGGACGGATCCCAGGCGGTCATTGGCGTCGTCGTGGGAGATGGGTGCATTTTTGAGCCGGTCGTGAAGGTGGGACAGAAAGGGATCCGACCCGCTGATATTCTGGACGGAGAAGAAAACACGATCCTGTTTGTCGCGTGCAGACCGTGCTGCTGGATGGACCCGAATGGCGATCTGAAGCTGGAGACGCTGGATCCGAAAGATCTCCTGACCGCCAACGGACGGGCTTTTGCGGCCCTCGCTGACGGAAATGCCGGAAGCATCGATCCGAATGCGGACATGGAGGTCTGGCGTAATGCGTTTCTGACGTCAGATGAAGCACTGAACGAGCTCGGCGAGGAGAACGGAACCGCTTCGGCGGAAAATTCCGCTCTGGATGCCGAAACTGAAAAAACGGAGGCCGAGGTCTCTGAAGAAAAAGAGAAGCGGATGGAAAACGGCCGGGCACCTGATCCGGTCGCGCTGCCGCTTCCTGTGGGGATTTGAGCTCCATTTTATTTAACCTGCCCAGCTTTTATTTTACGGAAAGGAGACCCGGAATGAGTCGGATTTTCAAACATTTGCTGAGTATTTTCGGTCTGTCGGCCGTTTTGTTTTCCTGTCTGTCTGCACAGGACGCCGTTTCAGACACCGTTTCAGACCCTGCGCCTGTTTCTTTTGAAATGACGCGCGAGATCTGCCTCGATCTGGTTCCCGGAGAAAACAATCCGCGGAACAGCGAGGGGGATTTCATCCGCACGAAAGACGGACGCATTCTCTTCGTCTACTCGCAGTACTTCGGAAAGTCGGCGAGCGACCACGCGCACGCGAACCTGGCGGCGATCTGGTCCTCCGATGAAGGAAAAACGTGGAGTGAACCGGAAATCATCGTGAAGATGGACGGCGGGCTGAACGTCATGTCGGTCTCTCTCATTCGGCTTCATGACGGCAGGATCGGCCTGTTCTACCTGCGGAAGTACTCCATGAGCGACAATCGGGAGTGGGTCCGCTACAGTACCGACGAAGGAAAGACCTGGTCCGAGGCGGAATGCTGCATTTCGGATGAATTCAAAGACTACTATGTCGTGAACAATGCGCGCATCATCCAGCTGCGTGACGGCACGATCCTGGTTCCCGCGTGCCACCACAAGACGATCAATGGGAAATTTGACTGGTCGGGCGAACTGGTCTGCTTCTACTCGAAAGATGCCGGAAAGACATTCCAGCGCGGTGAGTACGTCCGGAAACCGAATGGACTCGTTTTTCAGGAACCCGGCGTGAATGAGCTGGAAGACGGAACGATCTTCATGTACACGCGGACGACTTCCGGAAGTCAGTTCGTCATGCGTTCCAAAGACGGCGGGATCACGTGGGATGAACCGGGCCCCTCGCAGTTTACCTCGCCTTGCTCTCCGCTTCTGATCCGTCCTATCCCGGGAACCAAACGTTTTCTGGCGGTCTGGAACGATACGCCGAAGGGACGCAATCCGCTGAACATCGCGGTTTTGGATGCCGAGCTGAACATTCTGTGGAAGACGGTCCTCGACAAATCGGAGGGAACGCCGCCGCAGTGGTTCTGCTATCCGGCGATCCTTGCGCTGGGCGAGAACGAGTTCCTCATCTCCTACTGTGCGGGCGTCATGCCCGGAGTGGGGCTGGAAAAGACCCGCATCGTGAAAGTGCGTCTTGAAGAAAAATAGGATTCGCTCTTTCTGTGAAGAAAATCGCCGGAAAAAAGGTCAGACGGTCCATCAGGCTTTTTTTCCGGCTCGTCTGAATGGATGCCGGGCTTGAAGAATGCTGCGAATTTCAGATGGATGGAGCGGGGCAGACGGAAGTACATTGGATCGGAACGCTGATGGATGGTGTGCGGGAAAATGAGCTGGAAAGGAGAACGCCGATGAGTGAAACGAATGCCGGAAAGTTGGCCCGAATAGGAAATTTTGTGTCTGGTCCTGGCGTTTAGGTACTGGGACGGAATTTTTGGATGAAATCTTTTCTGAAATCTTTGGCGAAGTTGGTGTTCTGAACACTCACTGTATTTGGGGTAATTTTGGGGAAAGTCTGGGACTGTAGAGTATTCGATCCCGGAAGTTCCTGTTTTGCGCAGAATGCGGAATCTATGTCGGATGGCGCGAAACCGTTTGCGCTCCTTCTCGAAACGCTGGAGCTGATGCCGGATCCATCGGTACCGCTGGATTCTCTGACTTCCGTGAGTGAATGTTCGGAATTTTCGCCGGAGGTTCTTCTGCATTTGGAAAAACTTGCTCTGTGCTGTCCGGAACCCCAGAGAGTGGATCTTTTCATGAATCTCGCCTTCCATCTTGGGGAGGCCGGCGAAACGGACCATGCTGTCCAACTGTTCGAAAATGCCGTCAAACTGGCCAATTCGCTGAATGCCGCCGCGGAAGTTGAGGAAAATGAGGCGGGTGTGTCGGACGCCGAAGAAGACCCGCTGATCTGGGACGAGCCGCAGCGTCTTATTTGGGACGTTCAGAACCAGCTTTCTTTTCAGGCCATTTATTTTTTGGAAAAAAGGCCGGAACTTGGAACGCGGCTGGCTGAACTCCGGGAAAATACGCCGAATGAGTGCACTCCGGAAGTACTCGAAGATAGTTTTTTGCGGATGATGTACTTTGCCGGCGAAAATCAGATCTTCTGTCTTCGCACCATTCAGGGGGACGAAGCGGGGGCGCAGGCACAGTTTGCGAAATTTAAGGAGAAGATCCTTCTGGTTCCGGATTTTGAGGATCGGCTTTCTCTGGCAGAAAGGCTTTTCCGTCAGGTCGTTTTGCTGAAAGACTGGGAATTGGGCGAGGAAATGTTTCGTGAGGTCCTGGAAAGCCGTAAAGCGCACGTGACTTCGTGGGGATTTCGAAATCATCGTGCCGACTTTTACCTGCGTCTTGGCGAATACGAAAAAGCGCGGGAAGTAGAAAATTCCGCCTTCATAGAAGGACGGATCCTGAGTGACCGAATGCAGAAAGCGATTTGGGCGGAGGACCGGGAAATGGCGGACGCGATCCTGGCGGAATGCACACCGGATCCGGAAATGCATGATGTACGCGACGATCTGCTCGAAGAAATGGCTCGCTGGATGATGGGGAAAGATCTGAAAGATGCGCAAAAGTACGCGTTTCAGATGTCGCCGGACGATGGCAGAACGTACCTCTGCTGGCACATCGCCGAGAATTGGATGATGCGTGGAAAACTGGAAAACGCACTGGCTGTCGTCCGAAAATTTCATCATCCGAAAACGCGTCTCGCGATCCTCTGCGGCTGCGCGGAAGTCAGGAAACTTTCCCGTGAAAATCGCGCACGGCTGGCGGAAGAGCTCCGAAAGATCCCCGAAGAGGTGTGGCTCCGCGCGATTCAGGAAGAACTGCACGGTTTCACGAAATCATCCGAAAAACTCGAGCGGATGGCTAAGTCTCGTTTGAAGATCCTGAAAGCGACAGTCTGGTTGAGGCTGGGTGAGCTGGAGGTGGCGGAACGCGCCATTCAGGAGGTCCAGGAAGTCAACGCTGATGAAATGACGCTCCCCTACGGCCAAGATTCCCGTAAATGGTCCGCCATGCTGGAGACGGAGCTGGAATTCAGGAGTTTTCGGACACCGGAAGAGGCGATCCGTTTCTTCAATGGTCTTGAGGAGGGCGCATTGTACACACAGGAACCCGCCGCCATACTTGGGGACCAGCTTTTCCTGCTGACGGGACGTTTTGCGCCGGAAGAGTTCCTTGCGCTGATCGAGGATCCCGCTGACCGCGCCGATCTGCTGCTGCGTGAGCATTTTTTGCATTGCGGGACGTTCGACGAACTGCTTCGTGAAATCGAAATGCAAAAGCTCTTGATCGGCAGGCAGTACCCCTGGTAGGAAAAACAGACTGCTTGTGAGTGGTTTCTTCCAGATACGGAAACAGATCGTGGGAAAATCTGAAGAAAAAGGATGGAATTCATGAAAAAATCTGCATTTTATGTCCTGAAAAACGTTGACCGAATGGCTCAAAACTGCTGTTTTTTGAGCGGGGACGGAGGCCGTCGGCTTTTTCTCTCCCTTTTTCTGAGCTTTTGTTTTTTCGCGGGCGTGAATGCACAAAATGCCGCAGAATTGCCGACCATTTCCGACTCACCCAATGGACCGGGAATGCAGGAGCTGGAATGGGCGCAGTGTTTTTTTCAGGAGGCAGTCGCGGAGCTGAAAAAAGAGGAAGAGGGCAAAGCCTCGGATCTGGAGGACCTGTTTTTTGGGGAATTTTCTGATCAGTTTCAGCTTTCTTCTGAAGATCTGGAGCGTTTCCTTTTCAGAATCGACTCAGCGGAAGAGAGAAAAGCGTTTCTGCTTAAGGGATTTGTGCGGGCATTTGGGAAGCAGAACTTCGCGCGGCTGAGGTTTTTCTGGAACTTCTCGAAAAGACGGAGAAGAAAAAGACGCTGGATCTTTCATGGTTCTGGGGCGGCAGTGTTGACGGTGGAGACGCAGAAGCCAAAGCCGTGCGGTTCATGCTGGATCTCATGAAAAACTTTACGTACATTCGGGTCGGAAAACCGGAAAAAGTACGGAATTTCATGAAACGTGAATGGAAACGGATCGCGAGGTGCCTGAATGATTCCGGAGAAAATACGATGGATGATGACGAGGTTCCTGAAGACGCGTTTTTTCTCCTTTACCTCATGGCGGAAGAGCTTGGTGAAAAGGAACTCCATCTGGAAATGCGGAAATTTCTGTATGCGAACGAGGTAACGAAAATACAGCTTTTCCAAATCGAAATGGCGGAAAAGTGCCGTTCGCTGGAAGAGCTGGATGCGTTCACGCGAGAGTTTTTTCGTGAGGAGATCCAGGCCGAATTGGAAGATATGATGGAGGATCTTTTTGTCGAAGATGTCGACGGATTTGAAGAAAAGTTTCTGGCCGATCTGATGAAAAAATCGTACTTCGGCCTCTATGAGACTGCCCTGATCCGTCTCTTTCGCAGTGCGGTCGAAGCAGACGATGTGGAGGAGCGGGAAAAGCTGATGGATCGGTTTCCGTTTCTGCGTGCGGAATGGGAGCGTTTGCTCGCGCTTGATGCTCTGGACGACGGAAAGCCGGAGGAGGCACTTTTGCTGCTCATGGAGAACTGGGAAAACGCGCAGTTTGAGTCGATGCGATTCCAGAGAGAGGTTTTTTCGCTGGCGGTCCGTGAGCTGATCGACTCCGGAAAGACGGCAGACGCGGCACTCTGGATCGAAAAATTCCGCGCGATGAGAGAAACTGAAGATCACCGCCTCGCCCAGTACGAGGAACAGTCGACGCTGGCCGTCTGTACATCACTTTGGCGAGAATTGGCAGTCCGGCTGCACCGGGACGGAAATCCGGAGGAGGCGGAAAAGTACCTGAGGCTCGTTCGGGGATTGGACCCGGAAGAACTTGCACAGAACGCATCCAATTTTCTGGATCTTCAGATGGTCGAAAATTGGGAAACACTCGCACGCATGGGCCGCTCGGAAGAGGCTTGGAGTGAAATCGCGGAGCTGGAGAAGCTCGCGGAGGAGACCGCCAAGCGGTTTGAGAGTACGGACGCACTGGACTCGCAGGACCTGAATATGGAATTGAACTCCCTCGCTCTGGAATATCTGCGCCGGAAAGCGTCAGATAGGATCCACTTTGTGGAAAATGAACTCCCGAAACTCAGGGAACTGGCGCGAGTCGGCAAGTTGAGTAAATGGGGATGCCGTGAACTGATCCAGAAAATCGCGGAACATGAGGGCGCAGACTCCGCGATCCGATGTACCAGGGAGATCTGGAAAGGGGACGCACTCACGCGCCAGTTTCTGGCACTGGCGGCGGATTTCAGGGAAAAAACGGCCGAAAAGCAGGAACTTCGCGCAGTTTTTCCCGGACGCTCTGCCGACCTTTGGAGTCGGATTTTTTAGTCCGTCGGAGATTTTGCGGGAATCGTATGGTTTGGGAAAATGCTATGCGAGTCCCGCGATCTTTTGGGCGAATTTGGGGGGGAACTCCTCAAAATTTTCGGGAAAATTTCGGGCGATTCCCGGAAAATTTAACTTCTGTGGGGGAAAAATGTGCGGTTTCCGGCAAAAAAAGCGGGTCTCCTACTTGCGGGAGGCGCGTGTTTTTGCTATAATGGGGGGAAAGAGTGCATTTTTGGTTTCAAATTTACGGAGAAACGGCATGGAAATGACGATTCAGGAGATCGGGTCCCTTCGGACGCAGATCCAGGAACAGCTCGCGCAGGTGATCGTTGGGCAGGAAAACGTGATCGAGGAACTCATCATCGCGCTTTTCTGTCAGTCGCACGCGATCCTGGAAGGGGTCCCGGGGCTGGCGAAGACGCTGCTGATCAGCACGCTGAGCCGTACGATGGATCTGACGTTCAACCGGATCCAGTTCACCCCGGACCTGATGCCGGGCGACATCACGGGTGCGGACATCATTGAGGAAGACCGGGCGAGCGGACGGCGCGACTACCGGTTCATTGAAGGTCCCCTTTTCGCGAACGTCGTTCTTGCGGACGAGATCAACCGAACGCCGCCGAAGACGCAGGCCGCGCTTCTTGAGGCGATGCAGGAGCGTCAGGTGACGGTCGGGCGGGTGCGTCATGCTCTTCCGACGCCGTTTTTTGTCCTCGCGACGCAGAACCCGATCGAGCAGGAAGGGACTTACGCGCTCCCGGAAGCGCAGCAGGACCGTTTCATGTTCAAGATCCTCGTGAAGTACCCGAGCTGGAACGAGGAGTTTGAGGTCGTGCGCCGAACGACGTCTTCGGCAGTTCCGGAGGTGAAGCCGATCCTGGGGGCGGAGGAGATCGTGGCGATCCAGAAACTGGTGCGTGAGATCCCGGTCTCGGAGCATCTGATCCGCTACGCGCTTTCTCTGGTGCGTCAGACTCGCGTGGGAGAGGCGGACATTCCGGATTTCGTGACGGAAAATCTCTCCTGGGGCGCGGGACCGCGTGCAGTACAGAACCTGATTTTGGGAGCTAAGGCGCGGGCTTTACTTCATGGGCGGAATCACGTGACGGTCGACGACGTGAAGACGTTGGCATTTCCGGTCCTGCGGCACAGGATCGCGCTGAATTTCACGGCGGAAAGCGACGGAATGACGACGGATCAGGTCATTGAGCGGCTCATTGCCGAGACGCCGGATCGGGATGACGAACTGCTCAGCCACCCGAGATTCCGGAGAATGCTTGCCGGATGAAAACGTCCGTCCGTCGGTGAGTTCCTGAAAATGTGCCGCTGGAAAACTGTTCATTTGGCCGGGAATCCGTTCTTTTGGCTGAAGTTCATTGGATCCTGCGGTCGAAAACGTTCCGATGTTCCGGTTGGGAATAAAATATTGAGGAGAAGGTCCTGAGGACTCAAAGCGTGGCTTCAGGCCCCAAATTTTCTGGAAGGCAGCGTTCCAATCTGAAGAAGTTTCCCTTCCAGCACAAAACGCAAGTCTGCGGTCCGGGAATGGTTCCGCAGAAGGTACTTTTCCTGGGAGTCCATGCCCTTCATGTCGATTTTGCTCAATCCGGTTTTCGTTTCTGTTGCCGTACTCTGCACTCTTTGCCTGTGCAGGCTCCATGTTCTGATTTCTTTGGTGCTTGCGGCACTGATCGGTGCGGCAGTCGGCGGGATCCCGCTTTCTCAGGCCATGGAGATCCTGTGCGGAGGTTTTGGAACGAACGCCGGGACGGCACTTTCCTACATTTTTCTGGGTGCGTTTGCGTCAGGAGTCGCTTCGACCGGGCTGGCAGACTGGATGAGCCGCATTTTTGCGAAAAATCTGGGAGGCAGCCGAGGCTGGATCTGTCTGGCATTGGCGGGGACGGCATCTCTTTCCCAGAATCTCATTCCGGTCCACATTGCCTTCATTCCGATCATGATCCCGCCGCTTCTGGCTCTCTTTGACCGCATGAAGCTGGACCGCCGGGCCGCTGCCTGCTCGTTGGCCTTTGGTCTCAAGGCACCGTACATCTGCATCCCGTTCGGTTTTGGGTTCATTTTCATCAAGATCGTCGCGGACAACATGACCGCCAGCGGTATGCCAGTTTCCGTCATGGACGTCACGAAATGCAATTGGATCCTTGGACTCGCGATGTTTGCCGGGCTTCTCTTTGCGATTTTGGTCACCTACCGCAAACCGCGGGAATATACGAATTCGGTTTCCCGGTGCACGGGAACGCCCGAGTGCACAAAATCATCCGAGTGCATAGAATCGCCGTCCTTTTCCAATGATGCAGAACACGAAGGTGCAGCCGAACCGCCGGAGACTTCCGGGCAAAACCGAGTGTGGGACTATCTGGTTACGTTTACGGCCCTCGCTGCGGTCGTTGCGGTTCAGGTCTTCACCCGCTCTTTGGCACTTTCGGCTTTGTGCGGGCTTCTGCTCATGATTTTTGGCGGAGTGATCCGTTGGAAAGAGCTGGATGGCCAGCTTGCAG
The DNA here is from genome assembly GCA_964599445.1 of uncultured Planctomycetaceae bacterium. Classification (GTDB taxonomy): domain Bacteria; phylum Planctomycetota; class Planctomycetia; order Pirellulales; family Thermoguttaceae; genus RGIG3701. The sequence continues at coordinate 12,655 of CAZRGJ010000040.1, forward strand.
AAGGAGTCAAGCTCATGGGGATGATCGCGATCATCATGCTGGTGGCCGGCGGATATGCGGAAGTCATGAAAGCCACCGGTTCTGTTGACCAGCTCGTGAGATCGGCGGCGGATCTGATGGGGGGAAACCGCTGGATCGCCGCGTTCTGCATCACGTTCATCGGTCTGCTCGTCACGATGGGGATCGGAAGTTCATTCAGCACCGTGCCGGTCCTCGCGATGCTTTACGTCCCGCTTTGCAGCGAAATGGGCTTTTCGGTCCCCGCCACGATACTCCTCATGAGTGCGGCTGCTGCACTCGGAGACGCAGGCTCGCCCGCCTCGGACACGACGCTTGGTCCCACTTCCGGCCTGAATGCCGACGGGGAACACGACCATATTCGCGATACCTGCGTGCCGACGTTCCTTCATTTCAATATTCCGCTGATGGTCGTTTCGATCGTGGGATCTCAATTCAT
>CAZRGJ010000041.1:0-3916 GCA_964599445.1 uncultured Planctomycetaceae bacterium
GATGATCGCACTTTACCTCACGACGGATTGTTTCGGAACCGCGTGCAATGTCTGCGGAGACGGCGCGATCGCTCAGGTCGTAGACAGACTGATGCCGGAGGAAAAAGAAACGGTCCCTCTGGATGTCGAGTCCGTGAGTGAATGATTTCCTGCGGTTCTTGGGTCGTTCACTGAGGATTCTCCGTCGGATTCCCGGTGGATCTCAGTTTCCCGCAGGGCTTCCGTTGGTTTTCCTCCGTTTTCCGCAGTTTTCCCTTTTCGTTCAAAATATTCAAATTCAGGAGGCATTCAGCATGAGATCCATTTTTTTGACTCTCGCGCTCTGTTTTTCAGTTTGCGCCATTCCCGCAGTGTGGGCAGAGTCCCCGAGCACTGAAAAACCAAGTACTGAAAACCCGGGTGCTGAAAAACCGAGCAGCGAAAAACCGAATGCCGCAGGTCCGGAGGCTCCGGAAGGTCTCCTGACGGATCTTCTGGAAGACACGGAAACCGTTTTTCGGAATGGTTTTCCGGCGGATGGCGTGACTCTCGAGACGCTCACCCTCGGCGAGCATCAGTGGGCAGAAATTCGGACGCTGGATCCATCATTCAGCTGGATCGTGCGCGATTCCCGGCAAAATGTGCGTCAGACGGCCTGGCAGATCCAGCTCTCTTCCAGCCGAGGTATGGAGCCTGTCCTTTTCGACTCCGGAAAGGTGGAGAGTGCGGCCTCCTCGTCTGTTTTTCTGCCTGAAGCCGGAAAAAATGTTTTGCGCGAAGACGGCGTTTTCTACTGGCGTGTCCGCACGTGGAACGACGGCATCGTGTCTCCGTGGTCCCGGCCGAAGGGATTCCGAATGGGGAAGGATCTTCAGCCCGGCGATGTGAGCCGGTACCCGATCCGTCTAGCGCGAGAGTATCCGGTCCGGACGGTGAATGTGCCGGAACGGGCGAAGGAAACCTTTTTCGATTTCGAAAAGGCCGCATTCGGTCAGATCGCGCTGACGGTGAGTGCTGAAAAGGAAGGAGAGATCCTCGTGCGCGTTGGCGAGCGTGTCCGCGACGGTGCTGTTGACCGAAAACCGGCGGGATCCACTCGATTCTGGGAGTACCGCGTTGCCGTGCAGACCGGGACGCACGAGTACGTCATCGAGACCCGGCGCGACAAGCGAAACACTTCCGGAGCCGCATTCCTCATGCCTGCGTACATTGGCGAGGTCATGCCGTTCCGGTACGCGGAAGTGGAGGAGCTGAATGTTCCGGTCCGCATTGAAAAAATTGAGCGGCGTTCCGCATACTATCATTTTGATGAGACGGCGGGTGAGTTCCGCTGCTCGGATGAAAGACTCAACGCAGTCTGGGATCTCTGCCGATACTCGATCAAGGCAACGAGTTTTCTCGGCGTCTACGTTGACGGCGACCGGGAGCGGATCCCGTATGAAGGGGACGCGCTTCTGAATCAGCTCTCGCACTATGGCGTGGATCGGGAGTACTCCATGGCACGTTTTTCGTGGGAGTACCTCATCTTCCACCCCACGTGGCCAACGGAATGGAATCTCCAATGCTGCCAGATGGCCTGGTACGATTTTCTGTACACCGGAGACATTCGCGGTGTGGAGCTGCTTTACGAGGAACTGAAAAAGAAGTCCCTCATCGCACTCTCCGAGCCGAACGGCCTGATCAGTACGCGGAAGGGCAAGGTCACGAAAGAGTTTCTTGAAAGCATCCACATTCACTTGGGTCCGCAATTCCGCGACATCGTAGACTGGCCGCACAAAGGGCTGGCGGGAAATGAAAATGCAGCGAGCGGCGAGACAGACGGTTTCGTTTTCGAGGATTTCAATTCCGTCGTGAATGCGTACCATTACTTCGCCCTGAACTCCATGTGCCGATTCGCGGCGGTTCTCGGAAAAACGGAAGATGAGGCCTTTTTTCGCGAACGTATCGCGCAGGTCTACCGCGCCTACCAGGAGACGTTCTTCGACCCGGAACGCGGAATTTACCGCGACGGCGGATCGACAGACCACGCGTCGCTGCACGCGAACGTTTTCCCGCTTGCGTTTGGTCTTGTACCGGAAGAGCATCGGAAGAGCGTCGCCGATTTCATCAAGAGCCGCGGGATGCGGTGCAGTGTTTACGCGGCGCAGTTCCTTCTCGATGCGGTCTTCAACGGCGGAGACGGTGCGTATGGTCTGGAGCGCATGACGGCGGACGATCTGCGAAGCTGGCTGAATATGATCCGCGTCGGTTCGACCATTTCGCTGGAAGCGTGGGACGACCGGTACAAGCCGAATCAGGACTGGAATCATGCGTGGGGTGCTGCGCCTGCGAACATCATCCCGCGGAAACTCGTTGGCGTCGAGCCTCTGGAACCGGGCTGCTCGCGTATTCAGGTGAAGCCGCAGCCGGGAAACCTGAAGTCATTCACCGCCAAAGTCCCCACGATCCGCGGACCGGTCTGCGTGGAGTGGACTCTTGAATGCCTGAAAGTCACGGTTCCGGCCAACGTTACGGCGGAAGTCACGGTTCCGCACTCTGACGGCACGTCCGAATTGCGTGAAGTTGGTTCCGGAACGCACACATTTCCCGTGCACTGACCTTTGAAGGTTCACGATTTCCCCCTAAATTTCATCCCATCCTCCTTCCATAAGAAAGGAAATTTCCATGAACGTAAATGAAGAAAAACGGATACCGTCCGCTGCGCCACGTGCATTCGTGCTGAACCGCCGTAGATTCCTTGCGTCTCTTGGTCTCTCCGCAGCCAGTCTGACGCTTCTGGGTACTGCTGGAAACTGGAATCCGCTTTCCGCACAGACTGCATCCAGCGTCCCGGTCGATCCGAACCATGTCGTGCTGCTTGCCGATACGCACTGCGGTCCGAATCTGCGCCACCAGATCGATTTCATGCGCAAGTCGGTCGCGGAGATCGCGGCGATGGATCCGCGTCCGGCCCACGTGCTGATCTACGGTGACTTCGCGTTTCTCTGGGGAAAACGGAAAGACTACGTCGTGCTGACGGAGCTGATGAAACCGCTGGCAGACGCTGGGATCCCGTGGACGACGTGCATGGGGAACCACGACCGCCGCGATACTTTCACGGAGATATTCCCGGAACACGCGGCCAAATCGCTCCTTTCCGACCGGCTCGTATTTAAGGTCGAGACGCCGAATGTGGACTTTCTGCTTCTGGACTCGCTCATCCAGTCGGAAGATCCGAAAAAATGGATCACGCCCGGTCAGATCCTGGACGATCAGAAAGACTGGCTGAACGAGACGCTCAAAAAACAGACGAAGCCGGTCGTCGTCGGTGCGCATCATTCGCTGGCGGAGACGAAAGTCGCGGACATTCTGAAAGCGCATTCCTGCGTCGTCGGCTACGTGAACGGCCACCACCACACTTGGAATACGAATGAGCAGGACGGCATGAAGGCACTCGTCCTTCCGTCCAACGGGCATTGGGGAGACATTGGGTTGGTGAACTGCCGGGCGACGGAAAACGAAGCTGCGTTTGCGCTCATGCTGCGCGACTATTTCCCCGGCAATAAATACCCGGGATTTGAGCCGAATCCGAAACGCGAAAAGATCATGGCCGAGAAACAGGGGGCCGTCTGGCGTCTCGATCTTGGCTGAGCGAAACCGGGCTGAAACGCAGCCGGCTTAAAAATGCGCGCACGGTACTCGACGCGGAAAGAGTACCGTGTGTTTTCAGAAAATGCAGCGGGCTAAACGCTGCCGTTCATGTGTTCCGTACTTTTTTTGCGGCTATTTTGATTCCCCATCCGTGTTGGGGCCATTCCATCCACAGGAGAACATCATGAATTCAGAAACCTCACAGTCTCTTCCGCCGTCAGTTTCTGCCGTCGTCGGCGTGACGGGACATCGGCATCTTTTTAAAGAGGATCGAGATGCACTGAAAGAGAAGATCCGCACGTTTTTT
>CAZRGJ010000041.1:3926-13039 GCA_964599445.1 uncultured Planctomycetaceae bacterium
TGAGAATTTCCAGCCGGAAGAGCGTGTTCTGGTACTCAGCGGGCTGGCGGAGGGGGCGGACCAGCTGGCGGCGGAAGCGGTTTGGGAGCTGAAACGTACCGGGCGTCCGAATCTGACGCTGGTCGGAGTTCTACCGATGCCGCTGGGATTCTACGAGGAAGATTTTGCGGAGAGCGCGTCAGACGTAAATGCAGAAACGACGCAGAACGCAGTTCTGGCGGACTCTCCCCGACGGGCATTTTACCGTCTTCTCGCGCTTGCGGACCGGTCGGTGGAACTGCCGCTGGAAGCCGTGAATCGGGAACGCTCTCTGGCGCAGGAACCGATCGACCGCGTCATTCAGTACGATCTGCTCGGTGCGGAGCTGGCGGACAGCTCGACGGTCATCCTTGCGCTTTGGGACGGCGTGACGAACGGTCTGAAACCGGGCGGGACCGGCGACGTGGTCCGGCGTGCGTTTCTGAAGCCCGAAAAAACGCGGGTCTACCAAATCGTGACGCCGCAGGACCGGAAATCGCACGTTCGTCCGCAGGATGCTCTGGAAGCACGCTGGCTTGCCGAGTGGCCGAATTGACGGTCGACTGCGCGGCTGACCCTACCAGAACGAAAATGGACCGTTTGGCTGAACGGAGAGTTTGACTGAACGTAAATGGGAGAAAACTCACGGAAACCGGAGGTCTGTGGGCCTCACAGAAGTTCCGGGCATGAAAGAAGCTCTTCGTCGTCGAGCACGCGCACTCCGAGTTCCTGGAGTCCTTCGGTCAGTGCGCCTTGCCCGTCGATGAGCGTGCCGGAAAACGTTCCATCGTAGATCTGGTGTACTCCGCAGGTCGGACTTCGGGATTTCAGGACCGCAAGCTCTACGTTCTCTTTTTTCGCGATCTCAAGTGCCTGGCGGACTCCATCACGCACTTCGGCATCCACATCCGTACCGTCTGCTTCGACGAATCGTCCGTTTCGGATCTCGATGCACTTTCTCGGGATCATCCGTCCTCCCATCACTTCCGGGCAGACTTCCACGAGTTCGTGTTTCTGCGCCAGATCCGCGACAGCCTGCCGGAAATTGTGTCCCGCATTGTACTTGCACAGCCGACCCATCAGGCACGCGCTCACAAGAATTTTCATTTTTTGTCCCTCTCTTTTTACCCCGTCAGCGTTTCTTCTTTTAGTTTTTGAGCTTCCGTGCGGAATCTGCGTTTCCTTCTCTCCGTGCGTCCGCAGGCGTTTGCCGTGCGTTTACTTTTTCAGTTTCCGGTACGCCTCGACGGCCATTTCATCGCACCGTTCGTTTTCCGGATGTCCGGCGTGTCCGTGCACGTACTGAAACGACATGTTGTGCCGGCTTTTCAGTTCATCCAGTTCCATCCAGAGGTCCTGATTTTTGACCGGTTTTCCGTCTGCGAGCTTCCACCCTTTTCGTTTCCAGCCAGCCATCCATTTTTCCAGTCCGTTGAGTACATACTGACTGTCCGAGACAACCTGAACGCCGACCGGCCGGTTCAGAACACGCAGGCCCTGAATGACGGCCATCAGTTCCATCCGATTGTTCGTCGTCATGGTTTCTGAGCCGGACATTTCCTTCTCTTTTCCGGTCGGAAGGTGCCTCAGAATGCATCCCCACCCTCCCGGTCCGGGATTCCCGCTGCACGCACCGTCAGTAAAGAGGATGACCGTAAGTGGAAGTTTCTTTTTCATGTTCTGCGATTTTCCTGATTTCTCCAAGGATCCTGCTGCCGCAAAACCGGCCGCTCACACGGAATATCATACCATACTTTCGTTTTCCGAAAAGGAGGGTCCCCTAAAAAACCATCCTCTTTTTCCTGACTCTGGGAAATGGGGATGGTTTTCTCCTGAATTTCTCTTTTTTTGAAGAAACTTGATTTTTGGAAAATTCGGAGTAAAATATGTTCAGTTTGAGATAATGATGAGGAGTTGGTCATGAAATATTCAAAGGTTTCGATTTCACTGGCACTGCTTTGGGGACTTCCATTTGCGGTTTCGGCAGATGTACTGGAGGCGCGTACGTTTTCTTCGGTCACGACGTCCCAGATCCAGGTCGCTTCCGGACGGATGGAAACGGGTACCGTCACGGGATCGCAGGAATTTACCAGCGGCGATAAGATCTCGATCCGCGTTTGCTGAACAGAAGATCAATTCGCTTCGCGACGGTGTCCTAATCGCGAACTTCGCCAACACGGCGATCCGGCCGGAGTCCGGGACGATCAAAACGGCGCGGAATAACGGGCAGCTTTCCAATCGAAGTGTTTCGCGGTCGGACTACTGGGAAAGCGCACTTTCGCCGTGGTGCTGGAATACGGACCCGGCGACCGACTATCTCGCCAAGCCGCGGACGTTGGCGGAGATCCGGGACGGCGCGTCCAATACGATGCTCTATTTTGAAGATGCCGGCAGACCGTACTATTGCAAGAGAGGGACGGCGCAGAGCACGACGCAGAAGACCGACGGAGAAAAGTGGGCCGATTATGCCGCGTACTATCATTCGCACGAGGCTCCGTTTCAGAACGTGAATAATTCCAACGAAACATTCAGTTTCCACATGGGCGGATGCAATACGAGCTTCGCCGACGGCTCGGTCCGGTTCATTACGGATGGAACGGATCTCGATGTTTACGCAAGTCTCTTCACCTGCAATGCAGCCGACATCGCGAGCGAACAGTGACGGCTGCTGACCGTATTGCGCGTTCAAATATTGGGGGCAGATGCCCCCTTTTTTATTCGCTGATTTCTTCGGTGTCGAAAATCTCCTCACCGACGGCCCAAAGACGCAGTTCTTTTTCGGACTCCAGCATTACGGCAGAAGTATCGCCAAACAGGAAAAGCGGGACGCGCTGCGGGGGGATCGCGTTTTCCTCTGGAAGATACGCGAATTCTTCCAGAATTTCTTCCGCGCGAAGTTCTCCGGCGGGATCCATCCAGCATTTGGCCATTTCACGTTCCGTCACGAGAGCCATCCGCGCCGCGTTTCGCTTCGGGCCGGCCGATTCCCCGCTGCCGGATCCTGCAATGCCGTCCATCCGCTGCGCGCTATCCACGCCGACTCCGGAATCATTAAAGAGTCCGTTTTCTCCGAGAATGACCGAGAATCGCGTTTGCGCTTCTTCTGGAAATTCAGGAGAAAGGGACGTTTTCGGGTTCGGCGTCCGGTAAACTTCCGGCATCTGGGCGTGGAACTGACGATTCCATTGGGAATCCCACGGTTCATCGAGGCGGATCTTTTCGTAAAGTGCTTTTTCTGCCTCGCCAAGGTACGGCAGGATCAGCACGCGCCACGAATGGAGTGCCGTTCCTTCCTCATTTCGCGTAAACGCCGACGGAAACTGTCCGTCATGTTCCAGCCGGTAAAGCTGAAGAGCACAGCCGATACGTGTGAGGGATTCCGTCATTTCCTTCCTGAAAATCAGTTTTCCAGCGCGAATGCCTGGTGAAAAAGCCGCCAAAGTACCCGCCAGTTCCTCTGATCTTCCCCGGCGTGTGAGGCAGCGCAGCAGGGATGGCTCTGGTTTCAGTGCGGTTTCCAGACCTTCCGACGTTTCCAAAAGCCGTTTCTGGTTCACAGAGTTCTCGACGTACTCGCGGTAGAGCTGCTGAAGCCGGATGGCCGTCCGGTTCCAGTCCAGCCCCAGATGTTTTACCGCGGTCAGAAACCATCCGTCCTCAATGAGAAATTCCAGCACTTCCAGATCCGCATGGCTGAAAATCTGGATCTGATCCAGCTGCGTCCAGAATTCCGACGTTTCAAGGGTGTGTTTGAAATACTTCAGACGGTTCGGTTCCCGCGGCAGTTCCCGAAGTGAAAGGAGAATTTCCCGCGGTGCCGGAGCGTTCAGGGAAGCGGAATGCGGAATGCTGTTTCCGACCTCTTCGATCTGGTGTCCACGAAGCTGGTCGATCAGCATCGCGGAATCTTTCATGAGCATCCTTCCGAGGCGGAGGCACGTCAGTTTATCTTTCAGCGCACCGTCAAAATCGCCATGAAGGAGTCGGTATCGCGCACGAAACGCCAACCCTTCCGCCATCTCGCAGAGCCTCACGCTTTCCTCCGAAAACGCCGTCAGCATATCCGGCTTTTTCGACGCAGAAACGTACGGAATGAAGCAGAGAGCGCACTCCGAGACCGCTTTCTGGAGTGCGTCGAGTGCGGAAGAATTTGCTTTGAGCCACTCGGCGGCAAAGGCATCTTCAAAAACCGGAGAAGAGAAGTCGTTCTTGCCGGTTTTTGCGAATTCGTCAAGAGCTTCCTACGCAAGAGGCGTGATCCCCAAAACGTCAGGCTCCAATTTGGCGGCATCGGAGTCCGCGTGCGTCCCGGTCCAGTATTTCACGAAAGCCTCTTCTGCAGATTCAAACGTGAGGGCCGGTTTCACCGATTCAAGGTCGAGAGCCTTCAGGAAAAGTTTTTCCTGTTCGGGCGTCGGGAGCTCTGCCGGTCCAAGGATCCGGACGATTCGGCGGATCAGATTTTTGTCCGCGGCGGAATCTTTCGGAACAAGGGACTGCATGTGCGCGAAATAGTTCACGAACGTTCTATCTTTTGTGAGCGGCTGCGTCAAACTCGTCGTTTCCTGTGAGATTTTCAGAGGAACGCTCACAAAAAGATCCTGCAGAAACCAGACTCCCGCACACGCCAGAACGAACAGGCTTACGCGCCCGCTCCGACTTTTAGGAAACATATTCATGGAAGGCTCCTTTTGTTGGGGGATCGAGCTTTGGTGTTTTCAGTGGAGACTGGGCGTTCACTCCTCTTTCACGATGCGGAGGTCAACGACGTCGCCGGTCATGACGTGGTTTTTCGCGGCGATCTTAACGGTAAGCGACTCCGCGTTTTGGTACAGTTCCGCCGGAATGGGAATTTCCTGCGTGAAGAATGTCGTGGCCATTGCTTTCGTCGTTTGCGGTGTTCTGTCCATCGTCCAGACTTTCGTATCATTCACGAAAACGTCTGCGCCTGCGATGTCCTGGTCGGTGACGCGAATGGTCAGATTCAGCGCGATCTTCACATTTTCCTTCGGTTTCTCAAACGTGTACGAGAACCAGCCGCCGTTGACTGCCCGACGCCAGAAACGCTGATCGTCCAGCGGAACGCACGTGTTGGAGCCGTGGGTTTGGAGAGCTCGCGCATTTTCTGATCTTGGGATCCCGATCAGGACGGACTGGAGCGTCCGGTACGGCAGATTGGGATCGGTTTCCCACGTGTTGAACTGGACTTTGTTTTTGTACTCTTCCAGATCGTTGGCGTGATTGAAGTAGACGGCGTATCGGCTGAACTGGATCCGGTGGAAGGGGATCAGCAGAGCGGTTTGGCCATTCAGCCCGGTGTAGGTGAAGGCGAGCTGGTCCCCCGGTGTTTTTTTCATGTTCCGGATGATTTCTTCCGGCGTGCCGAAGAGCGTTAGAGCGTCGGAGATCGGCGCCATGATCCCTCCGACCGTTCTCCGGGCCTGACGGAAATCGTTGAGGTTCAGATTGGTGTTTTCGACTTTGGACGCCAAAACGATCGCGCCGTATTTTACCGAGTAGAACCGGTCCGTATCGACCATCGGAGCGACTTCGAATTTCGGCTCGAACGCGATCCGGACCGTGTCGCCGGCGGACCATTTTCGGGAGATCGTGACGTAGGGATCCGCGATCGGTTCCTGTGTCCGGACTCCGTTGACCTCCACAGTCATGGAGCCGTCATGGATCCATTTGGGGACTCGGATCTTCAGCGAAAATTCCTTCGGTTCCGGCGTGTCGATGGTCAGGACGGAAACGTTTTCGTCCGGGTAGTGCGTCGCCTGCGTCAGTTGGATTCCCCGTTCTTTCCAGTCAAGCGAAGACGGGATGAACATATTGACGTAGAGTTCGGCGTCTCCCTTTTTCGCGTAGATCATTTTCGCGAACTTGGCGGGGGCTTCGAATCCGGTCCCGGTGCAGCACCAGAAGGAATCGTATTTCGTTGAATACATTTTGTAATGTGCCGGCCGCATCGACGTATAGTAAACGCACATTCCCTGTTCCGTTTCGTAGTTGGCCAGAATGTGATTGAAGAGGACGTTTTCGTAGAAATCGATCTGTTCCATTTTCGGGGAACTCTGGTACAGACTTTCTGTCAAACGCATCATGTTCACCGAGTTGCACGATTCCGGTCCGCCGTAAACGGTGGCTTTGACTTTGAATTGGGATTGCGGGAAAAAGTGTTCTCCGCAGCTGTTCGATCCGTTCACCCATGTGTGTTTCGCCGTGACGATGTTCCAGAAATTTTTCGCCGCCGTCGAGAGTTTTTCGTCTCCATTGTACTTGCTGACGATGTTGAATCCCGTAAATTTGGGGATCTGCGTGTTGGCGTGCCAGCCGACGAGGATGTCTTCGCCTTTCGAGAGCGGGACCCACATTCGTTCGTCATTGAGCTTTTCCGCCCAGCGGAGGTACTTTTCGTCACCGGTCAGTTCGTAGACGTTGATGTACGACTCATTGATCGAGCCGTGTTCGCAGATGAGGAGTTTCTGCATCGTCTCATGGTTCAGCACGTCGATCAGCTCCGTTCCAAACCAGTCCGCGATTTGGATCAGGATCGGCTTTGCCTGTTCCAGACCGCACATGGTGTAGGCATCATAGAGTCCCAGCATGATCTTGTTCATGATGTAGACGGGCTCCCACGTGCTGGTTTTCCGTCCGTCGATGGTCGCGAAAATACTCCCGCCGTTCGCTGTAAATGCGCCTTTCCGGATCTCTTCAAAGAGCGGTTTCCCGTCGATCGTCGCCAGCAGGTAGCCGTTGCCGTTGGCATCCTGGCAGGTTTTCATTTCGTCCAGAACATACGTCAGCTTTTCGAGGATGCGCTCATCGCCGGTCGACTGGTACATCATGGACATGGAAGAGAGATAGAAACCGAGAATGTGCCCCGCCAGCGGTCCGCCGCCCCAAACGTTTTCCGATTCCCAGTACGGGTACGGTTCCTGTTTGGAAATCAGCCCCGCTTCACGGCGAAACCACGACAGAAGCCGGTCCGGATCCAGCGTGAGAAGATACTCATGGTCCAGTTCCTGTATCTGCAGAAACGGTCCCTGTGTCACGCGGACGTCTGCCAGAGAAAACAGGTCGATCACGTTTTCCCGAACGGGACGGGGCGCGATTTGGGAGTACAGTTCGGACGGCCAGGCCGCCAGCATCAGGAACAGCGGGAAAACGGTAAACAGCAGATTGCGTCTCATAAATGGGGTTTCCTTGAATGGAACGTGGCTTTCCAGCAGTTTTCAAAACCGTGTTTTTATCCCAAACTGCCGTACTGTGATTTCTATTATAGCACAGGGGAATTGAATGTCAAGGCTCGCGGCCTGCCCATCATGTCGCGACGGCCGAGAGGGAAAAACATTTGAAAATTGTTTTTCCCTCTGGACTCCCTTTTCAAAAACTTTTTGATGTTTTTGTGAATTTTGGTTTATTGTGCGCTTCGCTTGCGCCTCGCAGGCTTCGCAGGAAGGTCAAAATCACTGACTCCCAGATGTCGGAGTGCTTTTTCCGTCAGCATTCGGCCGCGGGGAGAACGGACGATCAGCTCGCTGCGGAGAAGGAACGGCTCGACCTCGTCGACCAGCGTATCCGGCGCAACGTTCATGGTGTGCGCCACCGCTTCCACGCCGACCGGCCCGCCTTCGAAGACGCGCAGAATGACATCCAGGTACTTCCTGTCCTGCCGGTCCAAACCCAGAATATCGATCTCCTGCATCTCCATCGCCTGGCACGCAACGTCCCGCGTCACGTTCCCGTCAGCCCGGCTTACCGCATAGTCGCGGATCCAGCGCAGGCGGTTGTTCGCGATTCGCGGAGTCCCGCGGCTTCGGCGTGCGATCTCATTCGCAGCCTCCGGGTCGATGGAGATCTTTAGCTTTGCCGCGTTCCGCTTGATGATCTTCGCCAGATCGGAATCCGAGTAGAAATCGAGATGTTCGCGCATCTGGAACCGGTCGCGCAGCGGAGCGGAAAGAAGTCCCGCACGAGTCGTGGCTCCGATGATCGTGAAGGGACGGAGCTGCATATTGATCGTCCGTGCGCCGCTTCCTTCGCCGATGACCAGGTCGATCCGGAAATCCTCCATCGCGGGGTAGAGGAACTCTTGGACCGCCTTCTGCATCCGGTGGATCTCGTCGATGAAGAGGACGGAACGCTCCTTGGCATTCGTCAGGTAGGGGATCAGATCCTTGGGAGCCTTGAGCGTTGCGCCGTTCGCGATCTGGCACGAAACACCGAGTTCATGCGGAATGCACGTCGAAAACGTCGTCTTTCCGAGTCCCGGAGGTCCGTCAAAGAGAATGTGTCCCAGCGGTTCCCGGCGTTTTTTGGTCGCGTCGATAGCGATGAGGATCCGTGTGTAAACATCGCGCTGACCGATCATTTCGTTGATCCGCGTCGGACGCAGTGCCCCGTCATCGTCCGGAATGTTTTCTTCCGAAACGCTTTTGGCCGGAATATTCAGACGCATCGGAATGTCGTCCTCGATGAAATTCGCGGAATGGGGATCGAAATCGTCTCCGGGATCCGAAGATAAAAGGGTCTGGCGCGGCATGGTCTACCTGTCCTGAGGGAATGAAAAAATGAAAAATTCGGGATCCCGCGCGAAAAAAGCGTCCAAGTGTTCATTTTTTGCAGGATCCCTCTCATTATACCGGATTCGCGGAAGAATGCAAGGAGTACCCGCTCCATCTTTTCGCGAACTCACGCCGCCGCGCTATCCAATGTATTGCCCACAGGATACTGCATTCCAGAAAAAACGCACCAAAGAAGACCCGCCGAAAGCGTGAACTCACGGCAGGTGGTCAGGATGAATGCAGCTGCGCCGGCTCCTCAGCCGCTGAAACTTTTCATGTTTCTTCGTTCGTGCGGCCGCGAGCGGGAAAATAAGGAGTGATGGTTGGGTGGTGTGTGAGGAAACGCGACATGGAAAGTGGCCTTTTATGGAATGGGAGTTGAATATTTTCAGTTTAACATATCCGAAATCATTTGTCAAGTGGTTTTGGCCGCCATTTTTCTATTTCTGGGCTATTCGGGTCTACAAACTCACCAGTAGGTTTCAGATCACACTCATCAATATCCCACCCCTCTCGTACTCCATCAAT
>CAZRGJ010000042.1:0-13033 GCA_964599445.1 uncultured Planctomycetaceae bacterium
CGCAGTCCGCCCGCCGCGGCTCGCGGCCTCCTGGGAGGATGGGCTTCTTGTGTGTGCGTCCGCGTCAGTGGCCAACGGGAACGGGTTCATATTCTTACGCAAATCGCGGCTTTGTTCGTTTCTCAGAAACTGAAATCGAGATCGTCGTCTTCCTCTTCGGCATCTCGGAATTCCTGCCGTTTCCGGCGCATTTCAGACTGTTTCTCTTTCTTGTCGATCTGGCTCCGGTACCGCGTGTACTCTTCTTTGGGGTCGAGGCGGATCGCCATTTCGATCAGTTCGCGTCCACGGTCGAAATCCCCGGCATTTACGGCGGACATGGCGTCGATATGGAACTGCTTCGCTCTGCCGGAGTCGGAATTTACGGAATGGATCCCCGCGAAAATCAAGATCAGGACCACAAATGCACCGAGAATGACCGGCATGGGGATCGCCTGCATCTGGGGAGAGCTTTTGCCCTTCTTGCGGGATGCTCCCGGTTTGCGTGCGGAAGAAGTCTGGGGACGGCTTCCGGAAACGGCCGGTGAGGAACTGAAATCCAGACCTCCGCCGGTTCCGGTGCCCTGCATTCGGCTGAATCTGGCGTACGGGTCCTCCCCTGCTCCGGTCTCCGTAGGAATGTACGCTGTCCGCGGCTGTGCGTAGACACCGCCGTGCGGTGCGGCCTCTCCGTTCGGCATCATGCCCTGATTGGGCATCATATTGGGGTGCGGCATCATTCCCGGCTGGGCATAGAGACCTCCGGTCTGCGGGATCACTCCAGGGTGCGGCATGACTCCCGGATCAGAATCGGTTTCTGCGGGAGATGAAGCGGTCCCCGAAGAGGACGGGGCAGCGGATGTTTCGGATCCACCGTCCTCATCCGTTCCCGCAAATGCAGGTTTTTTTGCCGATTCGCCCGTCACGCCGCGTTCGTAGGAGTCTCGGGCTCCTTCGCTTGTCAGGCATTCCACGGCCTCGTTCAGCTCTTTTTCGAGCCGGAGGATCTCGTCTGCGTTTTCGTCATCCTTTTTGGTCTCAAGAAGGTCCAGTCGGCGTTTCAGCGCAGTGCGGATCGTGTCCGGATCGGATTCCAGAGGCTGGATCCCGAGCAGCGTGTAGTGGTCCGGCGGATCCTGTCTGCCGGCGACTCCGAGATATTTCTGATAGATGGTCCGTTCCGGTGTGTCGTTTGCCATAAAAGTACCCTGCCCTGCTCCTGAAGGTCAGTCTGGTTTCGGAAAAAATTTGGGAAGTTCGGTAAAATGAAATGGAAGGTCCGGCAAAATAAAATGGGCCCCCTGCTCCTGCGGCGAAAGGGACCGCAAGCCATGGATTAAGTATAAATGAAGTGCTTTTAAAAGTCAAGAGCCTCCTCAAAAAAGTTGAAAATTTATGCAGAAGAGAAGTGAAATTGAAGAAAATGGGGACTTTGTGCGGAGGTTTGGGATGGTTAGGGTGGGATATTTTTGGGTATTTTGGCGAAAAAATGCTCTGCCCCCTAGTAAAAAACAAAAAATCGACTATAATCAAGAGAAATTTATTTTAGTTCATTTCCATTAAAGGAGATTTTCCATGATCAAAACTCGCCCGATTATTTGCGGAATGATTTCCTGCGCCGTTCTGGCAGGAAGCACCGTTTTTGCGCTCGCCGATGACGTTCGTCCCTGGCAGGTCAACTCGACCGAATGGTTTTCCAAGTTCAGCAAAGCGGCTCCGGTCGAAAATGCGGACGCGGCGACCGAAGACGAGATGAAACCGTACACGGAAGTCATCGCCGGTACGGAGATCACGTTCGACATGGTCCCGGTCAAGAGCGGTACGTTCATGATGGGCGCGACCGAAGAAGAACTGGACGAGTACGGTGTTGACGCTGACGAATACCTTGGCATCGATAATGCCGCGGAAGGCCCGCAGCACGAAGTGAAAGTCGACGCTTTCTGGATGGGCAAATGCGAAGTCACGTGGGCGGAATACGAAGCGTGGTCTGCGAGCCTTGAAAAGCAGATCCGCACCGCTGCCGGTTTCGCGGCTGGTGAACTGGAAAACGTCGCTGACGGCATGATCCGTCCGACCCCGCCGTACACGGACATGACGTTCGACATGGGCAAGGATAACTGCCCGGCGATCGCGATGTCGGTCTACGCTGCCCAGATGTACTGCAAGTGGCTCACCGCGAAAACGGGACGCTACTATCGTCTGCCGACCGAAG
Source organism: uncultured Planctomycetaceae bacterium (assembly GCA_964599445.1). Taxonomy (GTDB): domain Bacteria; phylum Planctomycetota; class Planctomycetia; order Pirellulales; family Thermoguttaceae; genus RGIG3701. Next base: position 2,192 of record CAZRGJ010000042.1, read on the forward strand.
CGGAATGGGAATACGCCTGCCGCGCCGGTTCCGACACGCCGTACAGCTTCGGCGATGAAGACATTGAAGAGTACGCCTGGTACTACGACAATGCGGACGACAAATACCATGAAGTCGGTCAGAAAAAACCGAATGCGTGGGGACTCTACGACATGCACGGAAACGTTCGTGAATGGTGCCTTGACGAATACCTCGTGGACGGCTACGCCAAGCAGACTGCCGGTGCCGCAGGTGCGCTCGACAATCCGTACATGACGACCGAAGGCCGCAAACGCTATTCGACGGTCGCCCGCGGCGGTTCCTGGTACGATGATGCCGAAAACCTGCGCAGTGCTGCCCGCTTCGGTTCCAACAAATCCTGGAACCAGGACGACCCGCAGATCCCGAAATCCATCTGGTTTGAAGCTTCCGCGAAAGAAGTCGGTTTCCGCGTCGTGCGTCCGCTCGCCGTTCCGACCGCTGAAGAAGCTGCCGCTTTCGAACCGGATCCGGAAGAAGCCGTCAAGTACGGCAAGCTGAATGCCCGTCAGCAGAACTAAGCGTTAAGCGTAATTGCAGAACGTTTGAAATTCGACGATTTTCCCTCCCGCTCTGACAAAATAGAGCGGGGCAGGGGGGATTTTGTCCCGAGAACAGAAAAAGAGCGCCTTTTTAAGACGCTCTTTTTTTTGAAAATTTACGTACTTGTCCTGTTTTCCATGAAAAGGAGAGAGAGATGAAGACCGTGAAAGTCGCGCTTCTTGGCGGAGGCTCCATCGGAAAAGTCCACGCATATGCGTACCGAACGCTTCCTTTTTATTCGGATCCGCTCCCGCTGAAACCGGAGATCCGGTACGTCGTGAACTCGCGGATGGACACGGCAGAGAAAGCCGCGCGGCTCGCAGGCTGGGCTGAACCGCTGACGGATTGGCGGATGCCCATGAATGATCCCGATGTGGAGATTGTGGACATTTGCCTGCCGAATCATCTGCATTTTGAGGCACTCAAAGCCGCGATCCGTGCCGGAAAGCACATTTACTGCGAGAAGCCGGTCGTTCTGAACGCCGCGGAAGCGGACGAACTGGAACCGCTTCTTGAGGAGTACCGTGGTGTCTCGCACGTCGTGTTCCACACGCGTTTTTTCGCGTCGGCGATGAAGGCGAAAGCAATGATCGAGGAGGGAAAACTCGGCAGGATCCTGGAATTTCGCGGTGCGTATCTTCAGAACTCGCACGTGGATCCGACCCGGCCGCTTCGCTGGAAAAATCTGAAAGCGTGCGGCGGTGGTGCGCTGATGGACATCGGCTCGCACCTGATCGATCTTACCGACTGGCTCGTTGGACCGATGAAGGACGTTTTTGCACTGGAAGCGTCCGCAGTCCCCGAAGATCCGGTACGTGCCGAGGACTCCATGGCGATGCTTTGGCGAACGGAGCAGGGGAGCATCGGAACGCTTCATGCGTCCAAAATGGCTCACGGTACGGAAAATGACCTGACGCTGGAGATCTACGGCACGCGAGGCGCACTGCGCTTTGATGTTCAGGATCCGCATTTCCTCGGCTGGTTCGACGGGCAGCGCTCCACGTACCCCTTCGGTGGTGAAGCCGGCTGGACGCGTATTCCGGTCGGAAACCGCTACGAGGATCCGGATACCGAATTTCCCGCGTCGAAATCCGGGATCGGCTGGGTGCGCGCACACTGCACGTCGCTCGCCCATTTTCTGCGAAACGTCGAGGCCGGGAAAAATCTTGACAGTTCCCCCGACCTGGCTCGCGGACTTTACGTGCAGCGTTTGATGGAAAAATGCAGGCAGACGCACGCGCACTGACTTTTCGACGGCCGTTTTGAAGCTCCCGGAGTGTCTGAGATGTTCCGGGAATTTTTCTGTTCCAAAGAAAAAATGCTCTCGCAGGCGAACTGCGAAAGCGTTTTGAAGTTGCGGGGGCAGGATTCGAACCTGCGACCTCGAGGTTATGAGCCTCGCGGGCTGACCGGCTGCCCCACCCCGCGATCTGTCGTGCCATCTCTCAATGACACGGTTAAGTATACCATAGATCGCATTTCTTTCAAGGGGGGGGAGTCCCATTTTTCCAAAAATTCCCTCTTTTCCTGCGGAATTCTCCAAAATCCGGCTTTCTTCCGGATTTCTCTCTAGCCGAAAATTGGAAATTTTGCTATTCTGAATTGATTTTGTGCAGGGTTCCGGTTTGCCGTTTTGTGCATTCCGGTTCGCTGATTTTCCTGAAAGTGCATGAAGAAAATTTCATGAAGTACGTTCCTTTGATCCATTTCCGGAAGCTGCTGGTTTTTCTGCTGATTCCGGTCCTGCTTTTTTCCGCATCCGGATGCCGGGTCTGGTATCGGACGAAGATCTCGTCTGCCGATACTATCGCGAGCCGTCAATTCGTGCAGCAGGCTGTGGAGTCGATCGAGCAGAAAAACATGGAGAATGCGGAGTCTCAGCTTGCGCTGGCGGTTCGGGCAAATCCGGAAAATATCGAGGCGTGCTCCATGTACGCGGATGCGCTTTGGAATCAGGGAAAGCGTCAGGAAGCGATCGTGCAGATGGAGAAAGTCGTGCGGAATTCCGAGGTCACGCCTGAACTGGTCGTGAAACTCTCCTGGATGTTTTTCGAGTACGGCGAGTATGGGAAAGCACAAAAATACCTGAATCTGGGGCTGAAGCACGATCCGGAACTCGCCGACGCCTGGCTTCTGCAGGGAAAGCTGCATGAACTCCAGCAAAAACCGGAACTGGCACTCAATGCGTACCATCAGGCCGTTTTCCATGAGCCGGAAAATGGGGATCTTCAGCTCGTTCTTGCGCAGCAGTATCTAAAGCTGGAACATTTTCAGCGCGCTCTGGAATCAGCTCGCGCCGCGAAGGGAAAGAACTCGGAAAATGCGGAGTTTTCCGCAGAGATCCTACTCTGCGAAGGAGATGCACTCGTGAAGCTCCAGAGGACTTCCGAGGCGGTCCAGACGTTTCGGCTGGCTTTTTCAAAGGAACTGAAGGACCCCGAGCTGCTTTCCCGACTGGCTTCCGCACAGCTTCAGTGCGGCGATCTTTCCGGAGCGTACCAGACGGCGCAGAGGGGGGCTGAGACGGCTCCGCAGAACGGAGTCTTTCCGCAGGTCCTGCACCAGATCCAGCTTGCGTCCGGAACACCCGCCAGCACTCTCCCGGCTTCCGTACCGTCAAAAGGTCCGGCTGGAACTTTGGCCGGCGTCGCTTCCGGAAATTCTGCCGGGACTCCCGCTGATGCACTGGCCGGAGATCCGTCGGGGCTTCATTCCGAGGCAGGTCATTCCGCTCTTTCCTCTCCTCATTCGTCCGGCGTACCAGAACCGATCCGGGTCGAGCCGGAGAAACGGATCGGGCGGGAAGTGCCTCCTTTTCGTCTTCGCTATCCCGGCAAACGGCAGTGAACGTCCGCAAACGAAACCGTGCGTCCGAAATAGAACGAAATGGTCGAAAAGACGTGAAAGACGGGGATTTTGCGCAAGTTTTGCGCGGAAGCGGTTGACAAAAATTTCAGTCTGCGTATAATTGAGAAAAAATGGGATGAAATTTTACTCCAGAAGGAATCAAAATGAGCGAATCTCCGGAAGTCTGGACCATACTTCGTCTTCTTCAGTGGACGACGGACTATCTGAAAAAGCATGAAATGCCTTCCCCGCGGCTTGAAGCAGAGATCCTGCTTGCCGAGGCGATGCACTGTTCCCGGGTCGATCTCTACACGCGGTTTGATTATGTGCCGAACGAAGCGGAGCGGGCAGAGTTTAAGGCGCACATTCAGAAACGGGCGCAGGGAATGCCGGTCGCGTATCTGGTTGGGCACAAGGAGTTCTACTCGATCGATTTTTTTGTGGATCCAAATGTCCTGATCCCCCGGCCGGAAACGGAATTTCTCATCGTTGGGCTTTTTGATCTCGTGAAGGAAACGTTCGGCTCGATGGATGCCGAGGTTTCGATCTGCGACATCGGAACGGGAAGCGGGATCCTGCCGGTCACCTCTGCGCTTCATCTGAAGAATGCTCGGGCCGTCGGCGTGGATATTTCGCGCGGAGCTCTGGCTGTCGCGGAGAAAAACGCGCAGCGGTATGCCGAGCGTCTGGGAGACCGGGTGACGTTTCGGGAAGGAGATCTTTTCAGCCCGATCGCGAAAGGAACGCAATTTGATTTCATCGTCTCCAATCCGCCGTACGTCGGAAGGAAGGAGATCGATGCGGAACTGGAGACGAACGTCTACCGCTACGAGCCGCATACCGCGCTTTTTGGCGGCGAGATCGGAACGGAACTCATCGGCAGAATGCTTCCGGACGTGCCGAAATTCCTGAAGGACGGCGGAGCGTTTCTCATGGAACTCAGTCCGATGATCCACGATGCCGTTGCGGAGATGGTCCGGAAGACGCCGGGGCTGACGTATCTGCGCACGATCCGGGATCTGGATCAGCAGGAGAGGATCATCGTCGCGCAGAAAAGCAGAGCAGGGGAATGAGGCATTCGAGCGTCAGGGCACGGAAAAGAAGCGCGAGTTTGGCGGTTTTTCCGACTTCCGGCCGCTTTTCCCAAACGCGGAAACGTTCTTTCCGGACCGCGTTGAGGATCGCACGCCCTCCGTCATGAAAAAGGCGGATCTCGAGCCGAAATCTGCGCGGAACTCTCCGGATCAGCGGGCGTCCTGCCTCAAAAAAACTCTCCGCCCAGCAGACTTCTTCTTCCAGAAGTGCCTGAAATTCCGGCGTGGAGACATTTTGCGCAAATTGCGCGTCCGTGTATCCAAAACGCTCCCGATCCTCTTTCGGAAGGTAGATCCTCTGTTTTTCGTGCCAGTCTCTGGCGACGTCCTGCCAGAAATTCGCGAGCTGGAGCCCCGTACAGATGGCGTCCGAGAGCCGAAATGCTTCTTCATCCGCCGTCTGAGTGAGGTAAAGGATCAGCCGACCGACCGGATTTGCCGAGCAGCGGCAGTAGCCGAGAAGTTCTTCGCGTGTCGTGTACTCTTTCTGGACCCGGTCCTGCCGAAACGCGGTGAGGAGGTCCGCGAAGATCGATCTTGGGATCCCGAATTCCCTGACGGTCCCCTCGAGTGCAAGAAAGACCGGATGCTGCGGCATTTGACCGTCGAAAAGCGCGTTGAGGCCGGATTCCCACCAGTCAAGAAGACGGAGCGAAAGCGCATCTTCCGGAACTTCGTCCCCGAGATCATCCGCCCAGCGGCAGTAGGCGTAGAGTGCGAAAAAATGCGGACGGAGCGTCTTGGGAAGAAGAAACGAAACGACCGGGAAATTCTCGTAGTGCCGACGAGCCAGCGTTTCACAGTATGCCGCGGCCTGCGTCTGCGTGAAGGACGGAATGCGGCGCAACGCGGTCTCCGGGGTGAATTCCGCGAGTGAAACGCCCCAGTTCGCCAGATCCTGAATGGGAAAACCGGTCGAGGAAAACATTCACTCCTCCATCTTCACTTTTTTTCGGTCTCTGATCCGGTAGCTGATGACCAGTGCCGCAGCAGAAGAGACCATCGCGATATTCACGAGATAAAACCAGCCGACCCAGTTCCACTCCTCCGTGAAACGCAGCAGCCCGAGAAGGTACCCGAGAATGATGAGCGAATAGAAACGCAGACTCACCCCGCCGCATGATTTCGAGGTCCAGAGTTTCCAAAGCCCGATCGGCCAGCTTGCGCCGAAACAGACCATCATTCCCGCTTCAAAAATTAAATTCCAGTCCATTTTTTTCTGTTCCGTTTTTTTGTTTTGCGTTTCTGATTCCGTGTTTCCGTTTGGGTGCGTCTCCGAATCTCGGTGAACTTTTCCGGATTCCAGCGGAAATTTCTCGGCGTCCGGTGAGCTTTTCCGCGTTTCGGCGAAGAAAAAACCGTGCCAAATCGAAAATTTTTTTGAAATTCCGAGCCGGGGGGCTTTTCTTTTTTGTGTTTCCGACTATAATGAAAGCATCGAAAGAGAAATTCACTCTCTTGCGGACGATGCAGAAGTGGCGGAACTGGCAGACGCGCTGGATTTAGGTTCCAGTGAGGAAACTCGTAGGGGTTCGATTCCCCTCTTTTGCACTTTTCGTAAAAAAAGCACCTCATCGCAGGTGCTTTTTTTGTAGACAGCGTAAACTGACGGCGTACAGAATGCGAGTCCCGAAACGGAAACGCCCGGTCCGTGCGCCGTTTTGTCTGCCCGAAAACTAGTTTTCTTCCGGATCGCGGAAAAGGCAGCTGATCGATTCGTTGAAGTGGATGCGTCGGATCGCTTCACCCAGCAGTTCGGCGACCGAGAGAACGCGCACACGGTCCGGCGTGCGTTCCGGGGTGAGCGGGATAGTGTCCGTCACGACGATCTCTTCGACCGGGGCTGCATTGAGTTTTTCTACCGCTGAACCGCAGAAAACGGCATGCGTTGCCGCAATATAGACTTTCGCCGCGCCGGCGTCCTTGATCATTTTCGCTGCACCGCAAATGGAACCGGCCGTGCTGATCATGTCGTCGAAAAGAATCGCGACCTTTCCTTCGACCGAATCGCCCGTGATGTTGGCCTGCACCGTATCCGTCGCGCTGGACCGCCGCTTATCGACGATCGCCAGACCGCCGCCCAGAACATGCTGGTGCTTGAGTGCGCGTTTCGCGCCGCCGGCGTCCGGGCTGACGATGACCAGATCTTCTTCCGGGATCTGGAGCGACTTGAAGTATTTGTCCAGGATGATCCCCGCATTGAGGTGATCGACCGGAATGTTGAAGAAACCTTCGATCTGCGCCGCGTGCAGATCCATCGAGATGATGCGGTCCGCTCCCGCTTCCGTCAGCAGGTTGGCGACCAGCTTCGCCGTGATTGGAACTCGGCCGTCGTCTTTACGGTCCTGACGCGCGTAGCCATAGTAGGGGATCACGCACGTGATGCGGCGCACACTGGCACGGCGGAAACTCTCAATGAGGATCAGCAGCTCGACCAGGCTTTCATTTACCGGCTGGCAGGTCGGCTGGACCAAAAAAACATCATGGCCGCGGACATTGTCGTTGATTTTGCAGAAAATCTCTCCATCCGGGAAATTCGTGATCGACAGATTGCCTAAAGGCTGGCGAAGGGAATCCGAGATACCTTTAGCCAGTGCAGGGTTTGCGCGTCCAGTAAAAATTTTCATGAATCGTCCTCTAAAGTAATGAAAAGTACAATCGATCCGGTCTCCATGGAAAAGGTACTTTCCCGGAAAACGGAAAATACTGATTTTCCTTCCATTATAGCGTATCCTGAAAATTTCTAAAGGGGGCCGGGTGGAATTTTTTCAAAGGAAATTGAAAAAGTCTGAAATTTTTCAAGAAAAAAGTGCCTATTCCGCAAAAATTCACTCGAATGCACCGAAAATCGGCTTGCAGAACCTTTCCCATCTTGCGTTTTTTTACTGATGTTTCGATTTTCTTGAGCCTGGCGGGGCATTGGAGGTGTCCTGGATGAGGGGGTGAGGGTTTTGGAGAGGTTAGGGAGGTTCTGGACGGCTTGAAAACAAGAAAAAGGAACGTCCCGCCAACGGAGAGCGTGAGTAAATCTTTAGAAAAACAGAATTGGGTGGTAAATTTTGAAAAATCGTTAAAGTTTGCCTATTTTTGATAATCAAACCTCTGACGTTTTGACGATAAAAGGAATGAACGACTAGCCAGAGTCCAAACCTGATGAGAAAAAAAATGAAAAAATCCAGAAGATCCATTTTGCTTTTTTTCCGCGCACGTGCCGACCGTCACGAGAGCAGAAGCCAGCGGCTGAATTGGAAAATTTTCCGATTTTCATGGCCTTTGAGGGCGAAGTGCGGCAATTCGTCGGCAGTTTTTTCGATTTTGGTTTTGGCGGCGGCGTTTTCCGGCTTTGCTGCGCAGACTTTTCATGCGGAAACGGTCTACGGTCAGGAAATTCCGGACCACATAGAACTTGCGGTGGCTGGGGCGAATAGCGCGTCTGCTCCGAAAGAAAAGGCACTTCCGTCGTGGGTCGATCCGACTTTGACGGATGGGGCGGGAACGGGATCTGCCGTGAAAAACGACGTCCCGGCATTGGATCCGACCTCAGATCCTGCATCCGGTCGGGTTTCTGCCCCAATTTCCGTCTCTGAGTCCACTCCGGTTTCCACTCCGGTATTGAATGCGGAAATTTCGCAGAATGCGCTTCCCGAAGAGCTTCCCGAAGAGCTTCCGGATGAACTTCCGGTGAAAGAGATCCCGGGAACTCTGAATACAGTTTCTGCACCTCCGGCAGTACCGATGGCCGTGTCGCCGGCGGCGGGGAATTCGCTGGATCTGTCCGGGACGGTTTCTGCACAGGAAAACGCGCTGAACGCACAGGAAAATGTACTGAAAGCGGAAGATGCGTCTCTGGATTCGGTTCCTGAATCCATTTTGCTCGTCTCTGAAAATGATCTGCCGAATGTTGGGACGGAAACGGCGGTCTCGGAATCCATTTCGGAACCGCAGAATGTTTCGGCGGCTCAGGAGCTTCCCAAACGTGAACTCAAGACCTGGGAAGGAACGGGCCTGATCCCTCAGAACTGGGACGACGGAGCCGTTTTGCCGCATGAGGAAAATCTCCCGACTGCGGTTTCTCCGACTTCCGGTCAGCTGGCAGAGTCCTCCGATCAGCCAACGGAGCCGCTTCCGGGGTCACTTTCGAATTCGCTGCCGGATACACTTCCTGATTCTCTTCCTGATCCTCTTCCAGAGGCACTTCCCGGGATGTGTTCCAGCGAATTGTCTGGTACTGTTTCGGAAATGGAGACTCTTGAGGCCAACGCTCCTCTTTCGGCGGGGAATGAGACGGACACACTGGACGATCTTCCGGCTCCCCCCATGTTTGCGGACGGAAACGCCGACGCGATCGATACGGACCTGAGTGTCCCGGATGCGTCGGTCCTGAACGGCGGGAAGATCTCGTCGGAAAAAGAGACGGACGCTTCGCAGATCGCCGGCAGAGAGGAACGGAATTCGAAGCTGGATGAAGAACTTTGCACGGAGCTGGATGTTCCTGAATCGCTGAAAAAGGATGGAGCTGCAGCGGACCCCGTCCAGGTCGCGGAGATCGACACGGAACTGAGTGTTCCGCCGACACTTGAGCTTCCTTCGGAACTGAATGTGGAACCGGAAACAGGAAAAATGCCGAAAGCTGCGGAGATCGCGAAACAGATGGGGACGAGAGTACCGTCGGACTCGGATGCCGAAGCGAAGAAAGCGGATGCGGTCCCGGCTTCTGTTTCGTTGCCCGAACAGGTTGCCGTATCGAAAGAAGAAGCCCGGAAAAAGGCCAAGGAAACTGCGGCGTGCAGGAAGGAAGAAAAGCAGCGTCTGGAGAGATCTTTTGATTCTGCGATCGCCGCAATCGAAAAACCGGCGGCTCAGATCGGAAAATTCCACTCCATGCGGGTCGTTTCCCGTGCTGTCCTTGAAGAAAGCTGGGAAAAAGATCCCCAAAACGGCAAAATTCAGACCGTCAGCCATGAAGAACCTGCCCGAAGCGGGAAACTGGGGGTCGGCCGTGTCGTGAAAAATGGAACGGATGCGGCGTCGGACGTCAAGCGTCTCAGTGGTCCCAAACGTGTCCGCCGGCTTGGAAAAGCTCCGGTCCGGAAAGCAAATGCGCCCGAAACGGCGGCGGAGACCCGTTTCGATCTGGAGATCTCTTCGGAATCGATCGAGGGGATGATCTCTACCGGAGTACGTGTGCCGCAGAATGAAGAAAAAGCGGAAACGCCGCTGGTCGTCCGTGCTGCGGAAGATCTTCGGAGACGAAATGCCGGCATGGAAGCCGGGACCGGGACTCTGCCGGGATCCACTTCCGTTTCGCCGCAGGAAACTGGCGAAATCGCAGAGCCAGCCGAAGTGAACATGGAGGCGCAGATGGAAGAAAACGGAACGGGTACCGGGCTGAACCTTTTCGATCTGGGAGTGGAGAAAGAGAAACTCTTCCCCAGGTACTCTCCGAAAATCGGACCGCAGAATGTGCCGGGATCCGACGCGTTCCCGAAAACCGGCGAAATGGAGACTCCGTTCGCCGTACCGACCGCTCTTCCGGAAGCCGATCCCGAAGCGGTCTCTCCGTCCGTTTCCATGAGTACGGTCTCCATTGAAGAATACGTAGAAGATCCTGAACGTGCCGTCTCGTCGACTTCAACCGTTTGCGTTTCGAGCGTTTCTGCCATTTCGGCGGAGTCCGCGGAGTCGGCTGGAGCTGCGGAACTGGCTGAAAGCGTCAGTGCCGGTTCGGAATTGGTCGATTCTGTCTCAGCGTCGACCGCGCTGGTCCGTACGGGATTTCAGGACGGCGGAGCGAATGATGCCGTTCAGCTGATCCGGCATCTGGCTGCCGATTCGGAGAAAAGCTGGATCATTCGAGTCCAGAGTATTGGGGAATCCGGCATGAATGTGGAGCTTGCGGATGAAGAAGTGGAGATCGACTTTCAGCTGATCCCTCAGGAGGAACTGGAAAAGGCCGCCGCCTCGGAAACCCCCGATCCCGAAGAGGGAGATCTGAAGCCCGAGGTCGGGGAAACGAAACCGGCTTTGGACGCGGAAACGAAACCGGCACATGGAACGGCGGCGCAAACCGTCCGACCGCTGGATATTCTGGATGAAGAAACGGCCGAAGATGGACTCGTGGAAGAACTCGCCGGAACGATTTTGAATGAGGCTTCTGGAGACGATGCTCTGGAAATTCCGGGAGAGGTCCAGGAAAAAACGGACGGTGCGCTTCAGATCGAAATCGTTGACTCTCCGGAAGAAAAAGAGACCGCGGATCTGCCGAATGCGGAGAATGGACAGGAAAACGGCGAGGAAACGCGGGCGAAGGAAACGGACGCAGAAGAAAACCTGGATCTGG
>CAZRGJ010000043.1:0-13018 GCA_964599445.1 uncultured Planctomycetaceae bacterium
CTCGGTGCCGAAGGCTTCCGATTCATCGCAAAACGGCGGAAGCGGGCGCACTGGAAATTCCTGTCTTGCGGTTTGGGGCCCTTTGCCGGCGGGGGACTGTTTCGGGGGCTCGGATGTCGAAACCGCAGGAGCTGCCTCTGACGGCTCACCCGTTTCCTGGCGAAAGATCTCTTCCTGCGGTCCTTCGCCAAAGGATTCGTCCAGATGATCCATCTGCCGAAACTCGCCGAAGGAAAGCGTCATCTGGAAATTCTCCATCAGCATTTCATGCCGCGGAAGCTCCATAAGGAACGGGCTGGGAGCGGAAGTGCGCCGTTTCCCCATCATTTCCCGCGATTCTGCCATGGAAAGGATCAGTTCTTCTTTAGCCCGCGTCATCCCAACGAACATGAGCCGGCGTTCTTCTTCCAGCTGAATGGAGTCTTCAAAAGCGCGTTCGTGCGGCAGGATCCCATGCTCGCATCCGGTGAGGTAAACGCATGGGAACTCCAGCCCCTTTGCCGCATGAAGCGTCATGAGCGCCGCGCCGCCATTTCGGGAGACTGCTGCGTTTCCTCCGTCGTCCGCAGTTCCTTCGTCGTCCGCAGTTTCGAAGACGTCCGGAGAGGCCCAGTCGTCGGTCTCTCCTGTCAGAGAATTCTGCTCCAAAAACGCGGCGAGGGACGGGAATTCGGACGTTTCGTCAAATCGGGAGGCCAGAGAAACGAATTCTTCGATATTCCGCAGCCGCTGGGCGTCCTGTTCATCCGTCGGATCGAACTGCTCGCGATACGCAGTTTTTTCGAGAAGCTGAAGAGCCAAAAGAGTCAGCAGACGGGGAGAATTTGATTCCTCGGCCCGCCGCATGTTTTGGACTGCCTGAACGTGGATCTCATTCAGTGCCAGGATCGATTCCGTAAACCCTCCCAGTGCGGCGATCGCCCGGTTTTTCAGTGCCGTACATTCCGAAGCCCGAGACGCGGCTTCCCAGAGGGAGTAGCCGTTGGCCCACGCAAAGCGTTGAAGATGCTCGAGGGAAGTTTTTCCGATCCCGCGGGCTGGGACGTTCACGACACGGAGGAACGCCTCGTTGTCGTGCGGATTGGCAAGAAGACGAAAGTAGGCGAGCAGGTCGCGGATCTCCGTCCGGTCAAAAAATTCCGTACCGTGCACGATACGGAATGGAACGCCATGGAGCCGAAACGCTTTTTCAAAATGGATGCTGGCTGCATTCATTCGGTAAAAGACCGCGAATTCCGATGCGTCCCGCACTCCGCTGCGCAGTGCGTCGGCGATCTCGCGTGCGATCCGTTCCGCTTCCTCCGTTTCATTCGCGCTGCTTTGAAAACGTACGGGGATCCCGTCGCCGAGATGGCTGAAGAGTGCTTTGGGTTTTCGCTGCGTATTGTGTTCGATCAGCTGGGCAGCGGCATTCAGGATGAACTGGGTGGAACGGAAATTTTCTTCCAGATGCACGACTTTCGCCGTCGGAAAATCTTTCTCGAATTCCAGGATATTCGCAATATTTGCGCCGCGCCAGCCGTAGATCGACTGATCCGGGTCTCCCGCCGCCATGAGGTTCGTGCTTTCGAGCGTCAGAGCGTGCGAGATCGCATACTGCGCCAGGTTCGTGTCCTGGTATTCATCGATCAGCACATACTCAAACTGCCGAGCGAGGGATTTCCGGAGCATTGGATCCTCACGGAAGAGCCGGACAGACAGAAGAAGCAGGTCATCGAAATCCACGGCATTCGCCAACTGCATTTCATGTGCGAGGACCGGAAGCAGGTCATGGAGAAATTCCTCCCGCTCATTACCAGGAGCCGGAACGAATTCGGAGACTGGATCCAGAAAGCGGTTTTTCAGGGCACTGACGGCGTGCATGATGGAATCGGCAGAGTACTTGACCTCGGCGTAGCGTCCTTCTTTTTCCGCATCCATTTCCTTCAGACGCGCCATGGCGCTGCGGACTGCCGCGGCCGATTCGTTTCCGGAGTAGATCGTGTATCCGGGATCCAGTCCGACCCGGTCTGCATACTGACGAAGGAGTCTTGCGCAGAACCGGTGGAAGGTCCCGATCCAGACGTTTGCCTCGCCGGTGAGCTGACGGACCCGCTCCTTCATTTCATCCGCCGCTTTGTTGGTGAAGGTGAGGACGAGGATCGATTCCGGCAGAACGCCTTCGCTCAGAAGCTGCGCGACCCGGTGCGTCACGACGCGGGTCTTTCCGCTTCCCGGTCCCGCCACGACCAGCAGCGGACCATCCCTGTGCAGGACTGCCTGACGCTGCGCGTTCGTGAGTTTGGAAAGAAGCGGTTCGGGAAGCATAAAGGAACGGAACTCCGTCAAATGAAAGATCAGGGGACGAAATACCTCATCCCCTGAACGAGATCTTCAAAAAACAGTCGGATCTTAGATGAAACTGTCCATCACTTCTTTCGGAGCCGGCCGGTAGGTGAACGGTTCCATCGTGAAGGAGGCGTGCCCCTGACTCAGCCCCTTCACGTCGTTGGCGTATCCGAAGAGGGTCGCCAGCGGTGCTTCCGCTTCAATGATGGTGCTGCGTCCGCGGACGTACGTCTGGTTGATCTGGGCACGTCTTTGCTGGAGGTCGCCGATGATGCCGCCGACGCATTCGTCCGGTGTCGTGACCTCGACCTTCATGATCGGTTCCATCAGATCGATGCCGGCCGCAAGGATCGCTTTGTTGAACGCATCCGCCGCCGCGATATTGACGGCCGTTTCATTGGACGTCTCGTCGATCACGACATCCTGGACCGTCGTTTTGATGTGGATGAGCGGGAATCCGAACATTCCGCCGCCGTCCGCCTGTTCGCGGAGCGTCTGGACTGCCGCATCCTGAAGCTCGAACGGGCAGGGCGTCTCGATCGGAAGCATCGGGATCACCAGGACCGATTTGTCTCCCTTCGTGAACGGTTCCATTTTGATCTTGACCTGCGCGAAGAGCTGTGTGTCGCCGATCTTGCGATTGCACTCACCCACCACTTCTGCCGAAGCCCGGAGCGTTTCACGGTAGCTGACGCGCGGCGGACGGACGCGGACGTTGAGTTTAAAGTCGCGCAGAAGACGGTGCTTGATGATCTCCAGATGAAGTTCGCCCATGCCGCTGATGAGCGTCTGGCCGGTCTCCGGATTCACGACTGCCTGGAAGGTCGGATCCTGACGGCGCATCATCACGAGCGTCTCGTCAAGTTTTTTGCGTTCCGCCGACGTTTCCGGCTCGATCGACATGGAAATGACCGTTTCGGGGAAATCGATCGATTCCAGCAGGATCGGCTTGCCCGTTTCGCAGAGCGTATCGCCCGTCACCGTCCGGTTCAGCCCCACGACCCCCACGATGTCGCCAGCGTAGACCGGGTCTTTCATGAGTTCCTTGTGGCCGGCCAGGAGCCGGTAGATCTGCGGCACATTTTCCTTTTCGTTCTTTCCGACATTCAGAACGCGGGAACCCGGTTTGAGCGTTCCGGAATAGATGCGCAGGTAGGACAGGTCGCCGTGCTTGCCCGGAACCACTTTGAAAACGAGGCCGCAGAACGGTTCTTTCGGATCGGTCTTGCGCGTGATCTTTTTGTTTTCTTCCGGATTTTTGGGATCTTTCGCCTTCGGATCGATCCCTTCCACCGGCGGAATATCCAGCGGAGACGGAAGGTAGGCGCACATCGCATCCATCAGCGGCTGGACGCCGATATAGTGCAGTGCCGTCCCGCAAAGTACCGGTACGCAGAGAAGATGGATCGTTGCGTTGCGGATCACCCGGTGGATCAGATCTTCCGGGATCGGTTCTTCGGAGAGCATCAATTCCGTGATCTCGTCGCTGAACATCGAAAGCTGATCGAGCATCTGCGAACGCCAGAGTTCCGCTTCATCCTGCATTTCCTCGGGAATTTCACGCACTTCAAACTTCATCCCCTTGGACTCCTGATCCCAGACGTACATTTTCATCCGGATCAGATCGATCGTACCGCGGAATGGATCCGGCATATGTTCCGGACCGGCACCGACGGGGATCGTCAGGACGAGCGGATTCGCGTTCAGGCGTTTCTCGATCTCGGAGACCGTGTCTTCAAAATTCGCCCCTTCGCGGTCCATTTTGTTGATGAACGCCATGCGGGGCACATTGTATTTGTCTGCCTGACGCCAGACCGTTTCGCTCTGAGCCTCCACTCCCTCACGGGCACTGAAAATCACGACGGCACCATCGAGAACCCGGAGACTGCGTTCCACTTCGGCCGTGAAGTCCACGTGGCCCGGCGTGTCGATCAGATTCACGATGCAGTCGTTCCAGTCGAACGTGATGGCGGCAGAATAAATCGTGATCCCGCGCTCCTGCTCCTCTTCGTCAAAGTCCGTCGTAGTCGTTCCTTCGTCTACCGAACCGACTCTGTGATTGAAGCCCGAATAGTAAAGCATACGCTCCGTCACCGTCG
Source organism: uncultured Planctomycetaceae bacterium (assembly GCA_964599445.1). Classification (GTDB taxonomy): domain Bacteria; phylum Planctomycetota; class Planctomycetia; order Pirellulales; family Thermoguttaceae; genus RGIG3701. Next base: position 4,428 of record CAZRGJ010000043.1, read on the forward strand.
TTTTGCCGGCGTCAATGTGAGCGATGATCCCCAAATTGCGAATTTTTTCTATTCCTGCTGCCATTGGTTTTTTATCCGTTTTACCGTTTTTCTGAAATTTGTTCTGTTCTGTTTTTGAACCGCCGTACCAACGAGGCGTTTTTCGGAACTGCCGTGCCAACGAGGGGACGGAGCATGTTTCTTCCGCCGCAGGAAAAACATTCTGCCGAAATATTCTGCCATCCGCCATCTGCCGAAACATTCTGCCGGTCGGACGGTCGGTCTGAATTTTTCTGTTTGAGGTGTCCTGTCGGAGACTGCGGACGCAGACCGAAACAGGCCTGGGAGTTCATGCGAAAAATCTATCTTTTCAATTTCTATACATCATACACCAAACTTGCCTTTTCGTCCAGTATCCGGACAGGAAAAATTCGGAATATTCAGAGAATATTTCGGATCAAAAATTCCTTGTTTGAGGAAAATGACGTTAATTTTTGCCTCAAAATTACCGAATGATTAAAAAGAAGAAACATCTTTGTTTTGGGACTTTGATTGAATAGGTTTCCTTTTTTTTCTATTTTATGTTTCGGGAATAGTACGGCTTGAGAGTTTTTTAGACGGGATCCCCCCTAAATATACTATTTTAGGGTGTGTTTTTTTAAATTTTCAATTATTTTGTTTTTTTTCGCGGGGATACTCTGGAATTTTACTGAAATTCCGTTAAAATAAAGTCGATAAAAGAATCAAAGATTCAGTATCTTCGGATTCTTAAGCGGGAGTGTTCCCGTAAATCAAAAATTTAGAAATTTATTCCATTTGGAGGAAAGTACTATGAAGAAACTTGGATTTCTCGCCATCCTGCTGAGCTGTGTCATGTTCGTCGGCTGCGGTAAGGCCAAAAAAGCTGCTGCCCCGGCTGAAGACGCTGGCGCCCCGGCCGCTGAAGCTACCGAAGCCGCTCCGGCTGAAGAAGCTGCTGCTGAAGAAGCTGCTGCTGAAGAAGCCGCTGCTGAAGAAGCTGTTGCTGAAGAAGCCGCTGCTGAAGAAGCCGCTCCGGCCGCTGAAGAAGCTGCCCCGGCTGCTGAGTGAGATCACTCTTAAAGCAAATCACTGATTTGTTTGCCGAGCACTTTCGGGTGTTCGGCTTTTTTTATTTTAGAAATGGATGGAAAAGAGGAAGAGAATGAGTCAGATGCAGGCTGCGCCGCGCGGGATGCGACTTCATATCGGGATCTTTGGACGCCGAAATGCCGGAAAGTCCTCGCTTTTGAACATGATGACGGCTCAAAACGTTTCGATCGTGTCCGATGTGGCGGGAACGACGACCGATCCGGTCGAAAAACCGATGGAGCTTTTGCCGATCGGACCGGTCCTTTTTATCGATACGGCAGGGATCGACGATGATGCAGGGGCACTTGGAGAAGAACGTGCTCAGCGGACCCGGCGTGTTTTTGACCGGACGGAACTGGCGATCCTCGTGCTTGGCGAAAACGAATGGACGCCGTACGAGGAGGAACTTCGTCTTGAATTTCAGCGGCGAAACGTCCCGGTCCTGGTCGTTTTCAATAAAACGGATCTTCATGAACCGGATGAGATGCTGCGCACCCGCATTTCAGAAGAATTCGGTCTGCCGACGGTCTCGGTCTCGGCAAGAGAACGGCGCGGGTTTGCGGAGTTGAAGCAGAAGCTCCTGGAGAATGTTTCCGAGGAATGGATCTCGTCGCCGCAGATCATTTCGGATCTCGTGCCTGCCGGAAGTACCGTCGTTCTGGTGGTCCCGATCGACAAAGAGGCACCGAAAGGCCGGCTCATCCTTCCGCAGGTCCAGGTCCTGCGCGAGCTTTTGGACTCCGGGATCACCGCCGTCGTGACGCGGGAAACGGAACTGGCGGCGGCGCTTGAGAAACTTCGGGAACCGCCGGCATTGGTGGTCACGGACTCGCAGGTCTTCCGTCAGGTCGCGCAGATCGTTCCCCGGGAAGTGCCGCTGACGGGATTTTCGGTCCTTTTCGCGCGGTTTAAGGGGGATCTGACGACGTTCATTGAGGGAACGCGGGCGGTCGCGGATCTGAAACCGGGAGATCGGGTCCTCATTGCGGAGTCGTGCACGCACCATCCGATCGGCGAAGACATTGGCCGGGTGAAGATCCCGCGCTGGCTTCAGGAGGCGGTCGGCGGAGAGATCCAGTTTGACCATGTGCAGGGGAATGATTTCCCGCAGGATCTGTCTCCCTGGAAGCTCATCATCCACTGCGGCGGCTGCATGACGAACCGGCGTGCCATTCTGTCGCGGATCATGCAGGCACGGGAACAGAATGTGCCGGTCACGAACTACGGCATGATCATCGCGTGGTCCATGGGGATCTTTGAGCGTGCGGTGGAGATCGTGAAGTAGTTTTTTGCGGGATCCTTTGCGAAAAAAGCCTCTCTGTTTTGGACAGGGAGGCTCTTTTTTTCAGTAAATTTTTGCGTCCGTGTTTACTTTCCCCACGTGAAAGACTGGATGATCTCTTCGTTGGCTTCTCCGAATTTTTCCACCAGATTCTCCTCCAGGGTGAAGACGACCGTGCACTGTTTGGGAGACGCTCCTTTTTGCGTCAGGAGATAATAGTACATTCGGAGATTCATGTCTTCATATTTTGCGGAAACGTCAACGCGCGTGATCTCCGTTTTGTCGTCCCGCTGCATCGTCTTGACGTCCAGAATGCTCTCAAACTGTTCTTTAAGCATTTCGCGCACTTTGGCGGCGTACTCTTCCGGTTTGAGTTCCAGCGTGTTTTTTGTATCCCGGATGGAAGCGATCGAGCACTGCGCGACCAGCTCTCCATTGGAAATGAGCCGGAAATTGCTCTGGTATTCATTGTGGTTCATCGGCTCCCACTCGGGCGTCAGGACGACGCGCCAGGCTTTTCCGGGATCTTCGAAAAGCAGAAGTCCGTACTGCGCCTCATCGAAGGCGATCTTTCCGACGGTCGTGTCGGTGAGATTTTTGGATTCCGGCATGGGGGTGATCCTGTACTGGATCTTGGCGGTGACGTCCATGCCCGGCGTGATGTATCCGGCAGTCCGTTTTTCCTGAATGACGAGGCCAAACCAGACGATCCGTCCGCGGTTCAGGTCGAAGTAGGATTTTCCGCTGACTTCCAGCTTCGACGTATTGCCCTCATAGCTTCCTTCCAGCCAGCCGGAGGTTTCGAGGATCGCGATGTTTTTCTGAACATCTGCCAGTTTCGTCCGGATATCCAGATTGAAAACGAGATCCATCTGAAGAAGCATCCCCATCGTGTCGGGGGACTGTTTCCAGCTTTCGCCGATCTGAACGTTCGTTCGATTCGGGAGAATGTAGTCGACCAGCAGAGTGTTTCCCTGAATGTTAACGGTATCCAGCTCATTGCGCGTGAGGAATCCCTCGGGGCGGAAGATGCGGATGTGCGAGTCCTTGATGTCGACGCCGAGAAGCGGCTGCGTGAGATCGATCTCCTGCTTCATGGCCGTCTCTTCGATCTTGACGAGCGTGTCGTTTTCGAGAAAATGCCATGCGCCGAGTGTCGATTTGGCGCGTTCTCCGGGAAGGAGATTCCCTTCCTGAATGTACATTTCCTCGTATTTCTGCCGACTCGTGACCTTCATGGGGATCTTTTGGATGACGGTCCGCGATGTTTCGTTTTCTGCTTCGTTTTCTTTTGAGGTTTCTTTTGAGGTTTCTTTTGCAGTTTTTCCGCCGTTTTCTTCGGTTTTCGGAACGGAAACGTTCTGCTGGGTCTGCGGATCCATTTCCAGAAGAAGATTTCCCGCGGCGTCAAAGGTTTTTTCGACCAGATCGACATCTCCGGAAGTTCGCTGCGAGATAAGACGATAGCCGGTCTTGGACTCCTCGGCAAACAGTATTCCGGTTCCCGCAGCCGCGGCTGCTGAAATTACGGATCGGTATATTTTCTGAGTATTTTTCATTTTCTTGTCCTCAAGTAGTCCGCCGGTCCCTCTGCGGGGAGTCTGCGGAAGTGTTTCGGCAGAACGGATCATTCTGTCTTCCATCATACAGAAAAGATAGACGTTCTGTAAAGAGTGATTTTAAAAAAACGGGGAAAAAACAGAATTTCGGTCCCTTTAAGATGGGATTTCCAGAAAAAAGAGAGAATATTTTTATTTTGCCATTGAAAAAAAAAGAATTTTTGCTATAATGGTTACGTTTAAAAATCAGACTGCCGCAATAGCTGCCGTTTTGCTTTTCCGGGTGTCGTTCGGAACATTTTTGTGCTTCCCGACGGCGGGGACAGACGGGGAACGCGGCGTTGAATCGGACTCAGAACAGGAGTTTTTATTGTGTATTGTGCTTCCGATCTACGGAAAATGACGGTCCATCAGCTTGAGCCGATCGCCCGCGATTGCGGGATCACGCGTACTCACAGTCTGCGTAAGGCCGAATTGGTCTCCCGGATCCTGAAATCCTTGGAAGAGAAAGGGCTTCTGGCTCCGGAGAAATCGGAACTTCCGGAACTTCCGAGTCAGCAGAAAGATCAGGAACCGCCGTCTCCCGTACCGCTTTCGGAGCAGGACGCACAGTTGATGCGTGCGTTTACGGAACGTGCCAGCAGTTCTCTGAAGAAAACGGAATCGTCGATCGCGAAAGTCGCGGCAGCCCAGAATCAGAGGATGCCGCAGCTTTACTCGACACGTTCCCGTCCGAATGAGCTGGCCTATCTTCCGGATGCGCAGAGCGATATTGCTGAGGATTCGTTCATTTTGGACATGATCGATCCCTACTGGCTCCACGTGACGTGGTGCCTTCGCCGAAAGACGCTGGAACGTGCGAAAGCCGGACTTGGCCAGTACTGGTTCACTGCCCGGCCGATGCTTCGCATTACGGTGCTGAATGACGGAGACGGAAGCGGCGGACGATTCCACCATCTGCGCGATATGTTCATTCACGGACACGTCAACCACTGGTTCATCCCCGTCTCGAATCCGCCGGCGACGTATGTCGTGGAACTCGGTTTCTTCTGCACGGTCCAGAAGAAGTTCTTCACGCTCATCCGCAGCAATGTCGTTTCGACGCCGCAGGCCCGCAGTGCACTTCGGTACGAGAAATCCGCCGAGGTCGCGTGGATGTCTGTCTGCGGGATCCAGCCGTCGAAAACGCCGTCCTGGTCGCCGAATAATCACAATCTGTACAAGAAATGGTCGGAAAAAACGGCACGGACGCTGGCGTCGGACAGTTCGACGCTGAAAGTGGATGCGCCGGAAGTCACGCAGGAAGAATTCCCGCTTCGGGTCACCACGGAGATGATCGTGTACGGAAGTACGACGCCGGACAATCAGGTGACGATCAACTCGGAATGGGTCGCGGTCCAGCCGGACGGAACGTTCATGCTTCGGATCGATGTTCCGGAACAGGGACGGCAGATGCTGGTGATTGATTCGCAGAATTCGAGTAAATCGCAGCAGATGACGCTGACGGTGGAACGCACGACGCAGATGCACTCGGATGATTCGGGCAGCCGCTGATCTTTGATTTTTTTCAGAACGTAAAATAAATGAAATGGACTTTGAGTATCCGTTACCCAAAGTCCATTTTTTTGAGGAATCGTGAGTTCTCTGGAATTACCAGACGAGCGTACAGCCGAGGGTGAATTCCTGGAGGATATTGTAGTTGTTGTTGTGGATCGTCTCACCGACATCCATGTTCTGGTTCGCCAGAGCGATGCTGCCGAGGCAGGACAGGTCGTATCCAAGACGCCAGACCATATGTTTTCCAGTCTTCAGGGTAGTGAAGATCCCCCACTTGGCTTCATAGGAAATGTCCGTTTCGGAGCACTTCGTCATGTAGTTCGCGGAACCGTCGGTGGAATTCATCTGCGTTTCCATGAAGTTCAGGTACGGAGTGAATCTCCAGTGCATACCCCAGCTCCAGACGCAGTGTTTATCGACCATTTCACCGCCGAACGCGAGACCGAGCATGTTATTGTCCGCTTCGATGGCGGCGCGTCCGGACTGCGTGCCGATGTAATTCTTGTTGGAATCATAGACTTCGCCGGTCCCGGTCCAGGTCAGTTCTTCATTGTAGGACGTGTAGTTCACGCCGACCATGTGGGTATAGCGGATCCCACCCTGGCATTCACGGGTCCACGTTCCGTTCGGATGACCGACGAGAGGGTCCGGACGTCCGCGTTTGCGGAACTGGAACATGATCTCTCCGCTGTTCATGGTCGCAGAGTAATCCATGTGCAGCAGCGAGGGGGTCGAAGTATATTTCGTCGTGCTGGTCGTGCCGTCTTCTGCCGTCTTCGATTCTTCCCACGTGTAGGTGGTCAGACCGCCGACGCCGAAATTCGAGTAGAAATCGTCCTGCGGATAGTAGGTTTTCGTGTTTTCCCACTCGTACAGACCGTCAAATTTCAGTTCGGTCCAAATATCGAAGTTGAAAGCGTTGCGGCCGAGGTAACGGGTCAGGAAGATCTCCGCACCGGCACTGACAGGGAAACTCGTGTTCGAATCGATCACGGAGTAACCGTTTTCCGTGAAGAAAGCCGGATCGCTCTTCTCGAACTTGGCACGATGCTTCATTTTTGCAGCCGCACCGACCTGCCAGAGGTACGGATTGCCGTAGCCTTCATTGCATCGCTGACAGCAGGTGCTGCTGGATGTGGTCGTTTCCGTGATGTAGGAGTAGGTCTCCTGCTGATCGTACGGAGTGAGCGGCGGATTGCGGTGAATGCGTTCCGGAGCCATTTCCGCGCGGGTCTGCGGATAGGCGGGTTCCGGATCCGGAGTGGAAACGGCCGGCGCATTGAAACCTTCATTGCGCGGGTAATCCGGAAGCGTACTGAATCCGGCACCATACGTCGGCTGTTCCTCATAGGAAACCGGCGTTGCGTAAACTTCTCCCGCATTCTGTCCCACGGCACCGCTGCCGTATGCAGAGACCGGAGCATTTACTCCGTCTGCCGGCAAAGCTGTCTGCTGGGGAGCTGCCGTGCCTCCATAAGGTACAGCAAACGGTGCAGGCATCCCGTTTCCCTGCGGGGATGCTGCAGCAGACGGCGCGATTCCATTCCCATCCGTCTGCGAATTAGCCATGGCGGAGTCATACGGATTTTGCGCTTTTGCCAGGCCGCCGCTAAGGACAGCGACGAAGCTCAGCACAATGAAACTCCGGCTAATTAGTCCTAATTTACATTTGTTACTCACGAGGTCCTCCTCATTCGAATATTAATTGCATACCTCCACAATATTATCTCCGGAAGTCTGCTTACCCATATAATCGGCAAATTTCCACTGACAGTACAGCCATAAGTGGAAATATTCTGACAAAACTTAAAATTACTTGAAAGATCAAAACCCCTTGAATAGATTTATTTTGTGTATTTTAATATTTTGTTAAGGTGCGTTGAGTGCGGGGAAGATGAGAGAAAGAAGCATTTTGGAACCCCGGATCGCCGATTCTGTAAATTTTCTGTTTTTTCAGGAATTGTCGTAAAAAAACAGGATTTTCGTCTGGTCTGGAAAGCGAAAAGATGCTATGATGGGAAACAGGCGGTTTTATGGCGTCATTTTCATGAGGATCCAAAGGCGAAGGGGCCTGAACGATCCGTCCTGTCCGCCGATTCGATACTGCATATATAGAATATTGTCAAAAAACGCATGAATAAAACGTTCCTTCATATTTTTATCGGTATTTTTTTCCTGTTGTCGGTCGGCACGATGGTCATGATGTACCGTTCCTGCTCCCAGTATCATCTGAAGCAGGAGGTCGCTGTCTGGACAGAGCGGATCGCAGGACTTCATGAACTGATGGCGGAGCGGAAAACTCTTCAGGAACAGGCGGTTTTGGCCCCGGATCTGGAAGAGCTGGAGTCCGATTCGCTGGAGTCTCTGGATGAGATCCGGGGGAAGATCCAGAAGATCGATGAACAGATCGAGCAGGAACTTGCTGCGGTTGGGGAAGAGGTCGCGAGATCGGGTTCCCTGACGGCACAGCTTCGTGTGTTTCCGCGAGTTGCGGAACTTTACTGTGTGATGGGAGATCAGACTGCGGCGCTTCGGCTGCTTTACGAGAGTGAACAGCTGATCCCGAAAGTGGAAGATGCGCAGGTCCGTGCGGGGATCTACATCAGTTACGCGGAGAGCAGTCTTGTCTGCCGGGACTACACGTCGTACGAGGAATGCCGAAAGAATGCGGAAGAGCTGGTAGCGAAGGATACGGACGGAAAATGGCAGAAGGAGATGCAGATCGCACTTGAGAATCTGACGTTTCTTGCTGAGGAATGGCGTCAGGATCCGCCGCAGAGCCTGATCTTCCTGGAGAATGAGGAGAGTATTCCGTCCGAGGAGCTTCCTTTGGACGTGACGGCTTCCCATGCAGGAGCACCGGCCGCGCTGGTTTCGGAAAATGAGCTGGAGATGAATGAAGAGGATCCGGCACTTTTGACGCTTGAGGAACTGGGAGAGAATACCGCTCCGGCAGAAGTTCCGGCAGAAGTTCCGGCAGAGCCGCAGGAAATGTAAAGACTGAACAGAAACAGAATATCCATCAACCCACAATTTTATCCTAAAAGAGAGACGGAGAGAGATCATGAGCAAAATGTTCCGGGGGATTGCCCTGTTGGTGCTGG
>CAZRGJ010000044.1:0-207 GCA_964599445.1 uncultured Planctomycetaceae bacterium
CCCTCCGTCTCCGAGGCTTCCAGCCGGGAAATTGCGGGGAAATGAAAATTTTTCTCCAAAGGAACCTCTTCCTGGAGACCGGAAAAAACTCCCAGGATCAGACCGGAAAAAAGTTCCGGAAAAAGACCGGCGGTCATTCCAAACGATGCCGGAATGAGAAATTTTCGGGGAATGCGTGGTTTTGAATGCATACGTCTGCCTCAAACT
>CAZRGJ010000044.1:217-11746 GCA_964599445.1 uncultured Planctomycetaceae bacterium
AACTTTCTCCGGTTTTTGAATCGCGAATTGAATTTTTCCGAATCCGTCCCGTTTTGCGGCCGAGTAAAGCTGAATGACGTTTTCCAGCGGAACATTCGGGTCGATGTCGAGGATCAGCGGAACATCGGCACATTCTTCCGCAAGCGCACGCAGCATGGTGTCGAGCTGGGAAAACGTTTCGATCCGGTTCCCGTAGATCTCCCACCATGGAGTTTTTTCGTAGTGGACCAGAACGACGACTTCCTCAAAATCCTGGATCTCGGGAGGAAGCTCGAAGGTCTGCGTCTGTTCGGACGGCTGATTGCCGAAAAGCGCCTGGATCGGCGTCGGAAACAGTTTTTCCGGCATCTGAAACGTCGAAGTGCAGATGAAGAAGATCAGAAGCTGAAAGATCACGTCGATCATCGGCGTCATCTGAAGCTCCAGGGTATTTTCATTTTGTGCAGGGGATCGGTACTTCATGGGGTTTGGGGATCCGGGGTTGCGGTGGATCTGGTATTTTCAAAATACGGTTTCTGCGCGAATGTTTGTGTGGACCCGTTCTCGGATCGATCTGCGGGATTTTTTGCGGACCTCGCATGAACTCTTGCGGAATTGATCTGTTGATCCTTTACGGATCGAAGGAAACGGAATTCATTCTTCCATGACGGCAAACTGGACGTCTGCGATCCCGGCTTCGGCTGCCGCAAGAAGGATCGGTTCCACTTCCGAGTAGGGGACGCTGCGTCCGGCACGGATCCGAAGCTGGAATGGCTCAGATCTTTCATTTCGATGCGTTTTCTCCTTGAGCAGGAGTGCGGAAAGTTCCTCCAGTGCGATCTGCTTCACGCCGATGAAGAGTTCTCCGGGCTGAGGGACGGAGAGCGTGAGGCGATTCATTTCGTCCTGCGGGATCTCGTTTCCATTTTCCGCTTTAGGAAGATCCACTTCGACCGCATTTTCCTGGTTGGTGAAGTGGCTGGCCACGAGGAAAAAAATGATGAGCAGAAACACGACGTCGATCATCGGCGTCATGTTGAATCCGGCTGCGGAGCCTGTGTGTTGCGGAGCTTTCATCGTTCCGTTTTCCTTTTCCTGCTTTTCTTTCTTTTCGGGGGATCTGAAATTCTCCCAGCCCGTTCTCCCGCCGGAAACGGCCAGGCTCTGGATCAAATGCCTCAAGTGCGGTTTTCCGAGGGATTCCGATCGCGTGTCGATCTGTTTTTCCGACGGTCCGTTTTTTCCGACGGTCCGTTTTTCAGTGCATTGGGGGGTCCTTGGAAGGTCGGAGGTCAGCCTTTTTCAGGATTTCCTCCGGAGCGGGAAACATTCCCAAGTCTGCGTCGGTAGCGTTTCAGCGGGAGGAAAATGGACTGGATCCTGGTCGTCAATTCTGCCATGAAAAGATCGATCCGGTTTCTGAAAAAGGCGAAAAGTCCAATGCTCGGGATCGCGACGAGGAGTCCTTCCACCGTGGTGACGAGCGCCTGGTAGATCCCGCGTGCGAGTTCCGGTCCCTGCGCCGACCCTTGAGTCGCTGCGATCTGCTGGAATGCCGTAATCATCCCGAGGACCGTGCCGAGAAGCCCCAGCATCGGAGCGAGATTGCCGATGACGGAAAGGATCTCGATCTTCCGGAAGAGATGCGAGGCCTGCTCTGAAACGGCATCTTCGAGCGTCTTCTCAATGTCGCTCCACTCGCCGTCATTTTCGAGCAGTCCCATGCTCACGACGCTGGCCAGCGGGCACGGCGTTTTTTTGCAGAGATCATTGGCGGCCTGAAGCTGACCGTTGGCGAGAAGTTCACGCAGATCTTCCGCCAATTTTTCCGGAACGATCTTTTCCCGTCGGATCGTCAGGAAAAAACGGACTGCGAACGCGACTGCCGTGACGGAAAGCAGGAGAATGACGAGGCCGGTGAGTCCACCGGATGCAATGATTTCGATCATGAGGTTCCTTCCATAAAAAATGGTTCAAGGGAACGGAAATTTCAAAATGTACGTGACGGAGGAACGGTCGGCCTCCCGGAAAGCGCACGGATCCTTAGGAAAAACAGATCCTTGGGAAAAGTGGATTCAGGTCCCGGTTTTCAATTTCGCGGCTTCCTCCGGTCTGCCGCTAAGCTCAAGGGCTTTTTGAGCCTGACGGAGGGCTTCTTCGCTAAGTGTCGGATCCTCGCGATAGAGCAGAGCCGTCCGGAGGAATGCGAGGGCCGCGGAATCGTAATTCTTGAGCCGAAGGAATGCCTGGCCGAGCAGGACGGAGGGACCAGCGCGGAGTTCCGGAGGAAAGGATTCGAGCTGTTCCTGCCATTCTGCCGCTTTTTCCGGCGAGATCTCCATCATTTCAAGACGCCAGCACTGCGCCTGCGCCAAAGAGGCGATCCGCGGTTCTTTGTGTGCCGCGAAAACTTTCATTTTTTGAACGGCGTCTTTTCCTCCGGGAGAAAAAAGCAGGAAACTGCCGCACATGACCGCCGTCGATGGAGTCTTTCCCTGAGTTCGCATGAGTTCCTTTGCAGTTTTTTCGATCTGAAGATCTCCGGGAAGAGTCTGCCAGGCCATCGGAATGCACGAGAACACGGAATCGGGCATTTCGGGTTCCAGTTCCGTCAGTGCGGCAAAATCCTTCACCGCCTGCGCATGAAATCCGAGAGCCGTTTCGCACCGGATGATCTGTGCCCGGATCTCGACCTCGACCCAGCGTTTTTCTGCTGAGATGAGCGCATTTTTGTAGAGCGCGAGTGCATCCCGGTGATTCTTCTGGCGAAAATGCAGATCTGCCTGCTGATGCTCTCCCGACTTGCGATAGTGGATCCTGCGGACGAGGTGAGGCGCAAACGTTTTGGAACCGTCGGACGTTTTCAGAATGAGGCCGTTTCGGTCGAAACTTTCGACGATCCCAGTGTGCCGCGAGAATCCTCTGCCGTCGTTTCGGTCCAGGATCTCCACGACTTCCCGGCCTCGCGGGATCGCGCTTTCATCGGTATTTCCGGATGCGGAAGCGTGGGGTAAAGTACGCGGAGTCTGCGCAAAAAGGGAACTCTGCATCCTCGCGGTCCAGCTCCCTAAAAGGAAACGGCTGAGACCGGAATGCAGATCCGCGTTTTCCGACGGTCCGTTCCATGGTGCGAAAACGGAAAGAACGAGGACGGAGATCAGGATCCGTCTGCAGGAAATTTGGGACGTTCTTTTCATTGGGTCTGCCTCTGGTTCAGCTGTTCGACGTTCAGGTAAATGAATTGGCCGCCATTTTGCTCCGCGAGTGCTTTGAGCCATCCGGCAGGTCGGCCTCCATTGCCGAACTGAATGGCGTTGATCTGTGTGCCTGCCGCATTTTTTCGGATCCGCTCAAGATCTGCAGAATTCAGGGCGGTTTCATTTTCGTCGGCATCCGTCAGGAAAAAAATGACGTCCGGACGCTGATTCAGTGCGCGCAGCAGTGCCGTCCGATGGTCCGTTCCGCCGAACGGAAGGATGGAGTTCAGGAAACGTTCTGCGTTCGTGATGTTTTCCCGGGTCGCGAAAAGAAGCCGGTCCTTTTCGTACTGGAGGAAATCTTCTTCGAGACCGCAGTAGAAAATAATCTGGAACTGCTGGTTCGACTGGAGCATTCGCAGACTTCGGCGAAGTTCTCTTTTGGCTGCGTTCATCAGCGTGGGAGAGGATTGCGTCGGCCGGTACTCCATACTTGCGGATCGGTCGAAAAGAAAGACGAAAGTATTTCCTTCCCCCGTCGTGCCAAAGCAGGAGACGGTTCCTTTGCCGAAACCTTCAAATGTGCCGCTTCCGATCCCCGTTACGCCGCCAAGACCATCCGTGACGCGATCCAGACCGGAACTGCCGTTTCCGGAGGATGGGGCCAGACCGGGTGCTGAGACCGGGACGTCCGGGATCTCCGGGGAATCCGCACTCTGAAATGTTGAGGAAAGTGCCGCGACGATCTCTGCCTCCGTTTTTGGGGAAGCCTCTTCGGAAGACTGTTCGTTGGCCGTATTTGCCGCCTCTTCCGTGGAGTCCATACTGTCTGCCGCGGATTCGTAGAGGACCTTTTCTTCGTTCAGTGTTCTGAAGGCGATGCCGACTTCCGCGACTTCCTCTTCCGTGATCCCTTTTTTCGGTTCCGGGACGGTTTGTGCGATGGTGAACGTCAGGATGAGAAAAAGCAGTGCATGGAAAACAATCGACACTCCCCATGAGGACCAGAATGTTTCGTGCGGAACTGTATTGGGGCCAGTCGTGCTGGGATCCGCCGTGCTAGGATCCGCCGTGTTGGGACCAGCTGTCGGCGGGACGGCCGGACGTTCCGTTTTTGGGGAGACGGTATTTTGAGGGCCGGCTGGCGGAGTTGGTTTCGGGGACTGGGACATGACGGGGCCTGAAAGGAAACTTTTGGAAGGAAAAAATGCCTCGCCCGAACTGCCGGGAGATCTCAGTACACTCTTTCCTGAAAGAAGAATAGCTGAAAAGCGGGTTTCTGTCAAGGGAAAATTCCAGATTTTCGTATTTCGGAATGAAATGGAAAATGGATGAATGAGCCGTATTTTTCCTGAAAAAACGGGAAACGGGAAACGTTTCCGAGCGTTTGATGCACAGAGATTTTTTCAGGAGGAGCCAATTTTTTCATGGATCTCATGCTTTTCGGAATTTTTTTGAAATTTTCTGCCAAAATCGCGCAAATGTCTCCCGAAATGAAATTTCTGGAATGGAACGATACAGAAGACCGCAAAAAAACGGAATTCTGCATCTTGGAAATGATGGAAAAAAACGGAGTGAACTTTTTGTTGAAAAATATTGGGGTCGCGAGAATTTTGGCGAATGCGAGGGCGTGTACACTGCGCGCATCTTGCTCATTTTGCCAAAATTGCTTAGCCTGACGTCAAAATATCCTCCATAATAGAAAGTGAGGCATGTGTATTTTGCCTGTTCGGAAAAGTTGAAATTGGAAATCAGGTCGGGGGGACACGATGAGAAAAGAAGATCGGAATCTGTTTTCGGAAAGAAACTGGATCGAGAAAAGCCGGAATGCAGGAAATGTCGGTTGGGAAAATACGGTCTCTGCCGCCGGCGGACAGGAAATGATCTCGGAGCCTGGGAAAAAAGAGCCGGACATTCACGGGATCACGGCGGAACCGTTTATGGGAGATGGGGAGGAAGATCTCGAAATGCGGGATGGGAAGAGGCAGGAATCGGAATTTCTGACCGTGGAAGAGGCCGCAAAGGAACTGAATGTTTCGACCAAAACGATTTCCCGGTGGCGAAAGCAGGGACTGGAAAGCGAAAAGCGTCTGATCGCAAGCCGAAACCGGATCGTCATCCGCAGAGAATCGGTCCGCGCATTTGCCGAGGCGCAGCCGAAACGGGTGGAAAAGGGACGAAAATTCTCGCAGATGTCCCCGTTGGAGAAACTCGAGATCGTGGAACGTGCGGCAAGAATGGCTGCGGTGGGGAAGAAATTGACGGAAGTCATCCGCACTTTGGCGAAAAACACGGGACGCAGTGCCGAAACGATCCGTTATACGCTCAAGAACCACGATGCACACCATCCGCAGGACGCCATTTTCCCGAAATATCAGAGGACGCTGACGGATCGGGAAAAGAATCAGCTTTTGGAGGATTTTCGTCAGGGGATGCGGATGGAGGAACTTTCCGCGCGCTATGAGAGAACCAAGACGAGCATCTATCGGATCGTGGCGGAGACTCGGGCAAAACGGATCCTGGAGATGGATCTGGAGTTCGTGTCGTGTCCGGAGATCGAAACTGCGGAAAAGGGGAGCGATGAGGAGCGCATGATCCTCGATGAAATGCCTCAGAACGAGACCGTGCAGAGGAGGCCGAGGCTTCCGGGAAATCTGCCGTCCTATCTGGCGAGTCTTTATTCGGTGCCTCTTTTGACGTTTGCGCAGGAGCAGCACCTCTTCCGGAAAATGAACTACCTGAAAATGCGGGCCGCGATTTTGCGGAAAACATTGGATCCCGGCCGTCCTTCCGGAAAGCTGATGGAGCAGATCGAGAATGATTTTGCGGACTCCAATGAGGTCAAGAATCAGCTCGTTTCTACCAATCTGCGTCTCGTCGTTTCCATCGCAAAACGGCACGCCGGGAGCACGAACAATCTGTTTGACCTGATCAGCGACGGCAACATGTCGCTCATCCGGGCGGTCGAAAAGTTCGACTATTCGCGGAAAAACCGGTTCAGCACGTACGCGAGCTGGGCCATCATGAAAAACTACACTCGGGCCATTTCTGACGAGCAGCGCTACCATCGAAAGTTTGTCGCGCTGGAAAATGAAGCCAATGTGGAGCGAGAGGAAGAAGTTTACGATCCGGTCGAGTTTGAAAGAACGCAGACCCGCCAGCAGCGCAGGGTCGCAGAGGTCCTGAAGTGCCTGACTCCGCGCGAGCAGCAGATCATCATCCGCCGTTTCGGACTGGACCGGAACTATCCGCCCATGACGCTCAAACAGGTCGGTGAAGAACTTGGCGTCACGAAAGAACGGATCCGTCAGATCGAGATCCTGGCTCTCAGCAAATTGCGTCAAATGAATCCCGTCATGCCGGACGTCGAGCCGAAAGAACCCGTTCCGGCAGGGTGAATTTTCCAAAGAAAGTCGGTTTTAAAACGAATGGACGCACGTTTTCAAATCCGGTCCCGAAGTCTTTCGCGGAGTTTTTCGTGAAGTCTTTTACGGAATCTCTCGCGAAGTTTTTCGGGACCGGATTTTTTTGAAAATTCAGAAATCGGAACGCGGTTTTTCCGAAATTTCAAACTGAACGTTCAGGACGTCCTCCAGACCGTCGCGCTGGATCTCCGGAGCGGAACGTGCGTAAGTGAGGGTGAACGATTCTTTGTCCGACTGTCCGAATGTGTGCTCCATCTCCGTGTCGAGCGGTCCGTTCTCAAGCATGAGATGCGCGAGATTGAAGAGCCAGCGCAGAAGCCACTGGGCATCGTGCCGGGAGTGCGAGACTTCCAGTTCTGCGAGCGCGAAAGCCTTCATGCCCCAGGTGCCGATGGAGAGGGTGAGGTCGGAATTCAGGATAAGACGGAATTCGACCCAGAGTTCCACCGGGATGGTCTGACGGTTGATGCTGACGGCGTGTTCCATGAAAGAAAGCGGCTCGTGAAGCATTCCGGAACGGTTCCAGTAGACTGCGAATGCCGGCGTGTTTTTCAGGATCGCGACGGTCAGGCACGTCAAAAGAAGGGCCGTGTCGAGCGGTTCGAGACCATCTTCGTCCGGAAGAACTGCCGCGAGAAGCTGACGATTCGCTTTGGGAACTTCCACGGCGGCATCGACCCAGTGCCAGGCACGCGAGCAGGATTTTTTCAACTCGGAGAATGGCACAGAAGCGGTTTCCGGATCGGACTGCACTTCTGTCAGCGTCACCGCAAGAAGTGCGGAGTGCATTCGGAAAACGTAGTGGTTTGCCTCCTGCGAGACCTGCTCAAACTGGAGCGTTTCGTATCCGGGGATCTTTTTGAGCGACGCCTGGACTGCCTCCATTGGCGGGAGCTGATCCGCATTGGTCAAGATAGTCGCGAGCCATGGTTTTTGAGTCATTCGGCAGTTCCTTTCGTTTCCATTTTCGCGGTCGTTTCCGAAACAGTTTTCGAAACGGCTTCCGGTGCAGCTTCCGGTACAGCTTCCGGTGCAGTTTTCGAAACGGCCGTCGTTTCTGCCGGCATCTGACTCGGAAGCGGCTGGATCTTGTCCGTCTCGCCGAGCATTTCGGCGATCTGGTTCTTCAGATGGACCAGAAGATCTTCCTCCGACATTGCCTGGATCTCTTCCGTGGAGAGTACGTTTCCGTACGTCACGGTAATCTTGTGCGGATGCGGCAGTTTCGCATGACGCGGCCACGCATCGTAAGCTCCCTGAATGACGCACGGAAGGATCGGCGCTTTGCTTTTTCGGGCGACGGCGATGATCCCTTTCTGGAATTCTCCCAGATTTCCGTCTTCGGAACGGGTCCCTTCTGGAAAGATCAGGACAGCCTGCTCCTGCTTCAGACGCTTCAGCGTTTCCTTGATCCCCTGGATCGGATTTTTCGTCTGGGAGACCGGATACGCATTCAGATGGCGGATATGCCAGCCGAAAAGCCCCTTGAAAAGCGTATCGCGCGCCATGTAATGGCACGGTCTTCCTGCACCGATCCCAATGAGCGGAGGGTCAAGAAAACTCTGATGGTTCGCGATCAGGACGATCTTGCCTTCCTGAGGGACCCGCTCGGAATGGATGTAGCGCAATCCAAAGAATATTCGGCTGAACGTGTAGGTGAGGATAACCCACAGCTGATAGTAAAATTTGTCGAATCGGCTCATACGGTAATCTGAAAGTAAGGAGGAATGAAAATAAATCGGAAGGATCCCGCTCTTCGTGTTCGTCGGAGAGCGAGGCCCGCTGTTTCTGGGTTCTGCGGGGACTGGACGTTCCCTGAATGTGTTTTTTGTCTGGACGTTCCCCGAAAGTGTCTTTCGCACGGTCCAGAACCATTTCAGGAGGGACGGGGACTGGGGTCAGCCGTCCCGGTGTTTTGTGTGTTTTTCTACTGTCTCGATGATTTTTTCGACGACTTCTTCGACCGTCAGACCATCCGAAAGGATGCGGACGGCATCCGGTGCGGGTTTCAGAGGTGCGATCGGGCGTGTGGAGTCCTCGAAGTCCCGGCGTTCGATCCCGGCGAGGATCTCGTCGTAATCTGCCGGTTCACCGAGAGCTTTTTTCTGCTCAAAACGGCGGCGTGCGCGTTCCTGCGGCGTCGCGTCCAGGTAGATCTTGCACTCTGCGTCCGGGAAGGCGACCGTTCCCTGATCGCGTCCTTCCGTGATGCAGTTTTTGCTTCGTGCATACTCCCGCTGCATTTCAGTAAGGAGTTCCCGGATCTCCGGATTGCCGGCGGAGTAGCGCGTGACTTCCGTGACGCGGAGCGTTTCGACTTCCGTCGAGACCTCTTCACCGTCGAGGAAGATCCGCGGACCGTCCATTTTCAGGGAGATCGTTTTGGCGATCCGGACCAGTTCTTCCGGAGCTTCCCAGTTGACATTTCGGCGCAGGCCCGCAAGAGCAACTGCACGGTACATCAGGCCGGTTCGGAGATACTCAAAACCGAGCTTTTCTGAAAGCCTGCGTGCGATCGTGCTTTTTCCGGAGCCTGCCGGACCGTCTATCGTGATGATCATGTCTTGAATTCGTAAAAAATCCGAAAAGGTTGAATGGTTGAATGGTTGAATGGTTGAATGGTTGAATGGTTGAATTGGGAAAACGCGGAAATTGCGAATTGAGCGGAATGGGGAAATGGCCGAAATCGCAGACCGGTTTTCCTTGATGAGATCTCTGCCGTTTTCTTCAGGGAACGGAGGGAATGGAAACTTCGTTTCCCGGAATCGGACGGTACGGAAACTCCCGTTTTGTCCGGAATCGGACGGCATGGGGAATGAACGGAAACTGTTTTGAAAATGAAAAGGCGCCCGTTCGGGATCTTAGAGGGAAAGCGGTTCATTTTCCATCTGGCGTTCTCCCGTGGAAAGAGAGAACATTTGGTGGAGAAGATCGACGTGGACTTTCTCCTGGCGAACATTTCGACGCTCAAACATTCTCTGCTGCGTGCTGATCATGACCTCCACCGGCAGTTCCGTGCACTGTCCGAAGGAACGTGCGTAGTTGACGAAACAGGGGACGTTCCGCGTAACGAAACCGTAGACCATGCTGCAGCTTCCGATCGTTTTTCCGGTGAAGATGCTCGTGTTGATGGCGGTTTTGGAATAGTCGCCGATGATGCATCCGAGGAACTGCATGGTCGTCGCGACCCGGCCCGATTTGTACTGCATGGAAACGCTTCCGTACGTGTTTTTCAGGTCGCTGTTGCACGTGCCTGCGCCAAGGTTGATCCAGCTTCCGAGGTAAGAGTGTCCCAGGAAGCCATGGTGCTGTTTGTTCGTGTACGGTTCGATCGTGGAGGATTCCACTTCGCCGCCGACTTTCGTCGTGTGTGCCAGCCCCACAAAATCTTTCAGTGCGGAGTGTTCGATGACTTTGGAATGCGGGCCGACGTAAACCGGGCCTTTCAGATAGCAGAACGGACCAATGCTTGCGCCTTCATCCACGAGGATGGGACCGTTTGTTGTGTCGGTCACGAGATAGTCGCCGAGCCGGACGTTTTCGCCGACGAAAACTCCGTCCCGGATCTCCGTCCACTTCCCATTCGTCCATCGTGCGCCGTTTTGTCCGGTCTGTGAGGGGACCGTGTGCTGAATGCGGTACTCCAGATTGGAGTTGAAGATCTCCACGTGGCTGCGGACGACATCATGCGGATAGTCGAACAGTTCCAGCGGATGCCCAAAACACTGGGGAAGATCCCGCGCGAGTGCCGCAAAATCGATCGGAAGGACGGCCGTGGGAGGCAGTGTATCCGGAAGTGCTTTCAGGACATTCAGAAGCCGTTCCGCAGGAATACAGGCACACGCAAGGTCGGTCTGCCATGGGAACGCACAGTATTCGTTTTTCCGAATGCATTCACGGAAGAATGGGAGAAGCTGGATACTTGGGACCATTCTGGCGTTCAGCAGCAGAATGTTTTCGTTCGGAGCGCAATTTTCAAGCTCGGCCTGGACCGCCTGCTGCCCAAAAAAGAAACCCGGTTCGGAGTAATCGTACCGGGAGATCCCTTCCAGGTACGGCCGGCATAGAAACCCGACGGCGGAACTGGGGATCTGGAGAACGACGTCGATCATTCGCAGAGACCCGCACGTAATGGCGAACGTTCCGCGCCCAATGGTGATTGGGTAAAGGTTCCAAACCGGCTGGTCTTCAAAAACGATGACTTTCATGAGCGTGACGGCGTTAAAGGAAAAATGATTTCCGGCGCGTGTCGGACGGCACGGCTGGGCTTCGAAACGACGGAAATGAAATTTTTAGTGTGCGGAATTTGGATAAAATCCGCATTTCGCGGGAATTGTAGCAAAAAAATCAAATCCGCGCAATGTGTTTTCCGTTTTTTTCGGTCGTTTCGGTAAAATTTTTATGGTATTTTTTATTTTTATGCGAAAAATCACCTCCCCCCGGTAGCCAAAAACCGCAACCTGTGCTAGAATAAGATTTGGAAGAAGTCTTTTTCTTTTGGGGAAAGAGACTGGTTTGGAAATTTTAGAGAAATTTAAAGGGGACCGGTCCGGTTCCGTGATGCCCGGGGAGTTTCATTATGTCCAAGATCCTCTGCCTTTTTTCACTGGCACTTTCGTTGATCCTTGCGGTCGTTTTTATTTTGGACCTGAGTATGGGGATCCCGTTCAAGCAGGGAAGCATCATGATGGACGTCATTTTTCTGGTCGCGGCACTCGTCGTGGCGGTCCAGAGCTGGCTGACGTTCCGGGAACAGTAAATTGGGGATTTAGGAAAACGGCGGCATTTTTATGCCGCTTTTCCTGTTTGTTTTGCGGAGTGCCGGGGGAATTTTCCTCTTTTTTGCCTTGATCGCGGTTCCTGAAAGGGAATCCATGCTCCGAAAATATCGGCATTCTGTTTAATTGGCGGTTTTTTCCTGGTAGATC
>CAZRGJ010000044.1:11756-12495 GCA_964599445.1 uncultured Planctomycetaceae bacterium
TCGGCAGATAACGATAGTAGACCTCCAGGATCATGACCGCCAGTGCCGTCGTATAAAGTCTGCCGCCGATCTGATTGTTCGTCTTTTCCGGCTCCGTGAAAAACCAGCTTCCTTCATCTTTTCCGGACTGCATCTGCGTGAGGATGAGATAGTCGCGCATTTCCTGATTCCAGGTCGTCCACCGTTCTCCGCCGTAGTGTCTCAAAAGGAGCGTCGCATAGTAATCGTAGTAGAGATCCGATCCATCGCATCCCCATTCCGAGATCAGCTGCGTGCCGGCATCAAGGAATTTCGCGTTTTTCGGAGTTCCGGAGAAAACTCGGGCCACGAGACCCATGGCGGTCGTTGAGGGGATCGGAGCTTTGCCCGGCTGGTAGGAGTACTGTGCTTTTTCGTCCCGGGCAATGGAGTCCATGAAAAGGTCCATCTTCACGATCGCGCTTGACGGGATCTCGAAACCGGCCATCTGCGCACTCTTCAGCGCCATGACGACCCAGGCCGTCACGGAAACGTCTCCTGCCTCATGCGGCTGGTAGCGCCATCCGCCGCCGTTGGGATCCTGCGCATGAAGGAGCCAGAGGATCCCGCCTTTTGCGAGCTGGTGAAGGTTCGGGTCTTTTTTCGTTTCGATCGCACATGCCTCGCACAGAGCCAGCGTCGCCAGAATGTGGCCGTACATTCCGCGGCTGTCCGGGGAATCGCGGAAATCGTATCCCGGCTGATCCTTTCGGCTTTTGGC
>CAZRGJ010000045.1:0-12411 GCA_964599445.1 uncultured Planctomycetaceae bacterium
AACCTTTGTTCGGGTCGCCGACGTAGGACTGATTCCAGCCGCCGGACGGGAAGATCTGGTTTCCGCTTTCGTGGTTCATGCAGGCCAGACCGATCTGCTTCAGGTTATTGTTGCACTGCATACGGCGGGCAGCTTCACGAGCCTGCTGAACGGCAGGAAGCAGAAGACCGACCAACATACCGATAATCGCGATCACGACGAGCAATTCCACAAGGGTAAAGCCTTTGCGCTGTGTCATTTTTTTCTCTCCCATGAAAATTGATTCCCTCAACGCCGGGGCTGAAATACCCCAAACCCGAAACGTTGATACAAACATATTCTTATTGTATCATAAATTTTCCATTTTGTAAATAGGTACATCACGGAAAATTCATGAAATCAGTCCAAAATTTCCAAAAATTCTCCCGTCCTCTCTTTTCTTTTTCCGGAATATTCCATGATACAGAAAAAAGACACACGAAAACCAGAAAATATTGAAAACCTGAAAGGCTTTCTTCAATACGAGATCCCCTCCACTTTGGTTGATATTTTTTTCATTTTTTTCCAGAATCTTTTAAAATCAGACGGAAAACGGGCTATCTGTTCCGGTCTGTGAAAATTTCGCTCTTGACGAAAGTTTTCAAATTCAGTACACTATGCTGTCCGGAAATGTCCGTTCTGGCGACGGATGTTCCGATACATAATTTTTGCCCGGAACAAAAATTTCAGAAAAAGATGAGGATTTTATGAAGAGAAGACTTTTTTTTATTTGCCTGCTCGCGCTCGCTCTGACGCTGGCGGCCTCGGAAAGCATGGCCCAGCGCCGAATGGGACGGATCCCGCGGCGTCTGCAGAACCGCGTCGTCCCGGTCCAGCCGATCCGCACGCCGGCACCGACTCCTGCTCCGGCTGCTGAAGAATCACAGCAAGACGCCCAGGAAACTCCGAAAGAAGCAGAAAAAGCCCCGGAAGCCCCGACTCCTGCGAAAAACAGCATCATTCAGGATCCCGAAGCCGCAAAAGAAGTTCCCGCTGAGAACGCTCCCGCTGAAGAGACTCCGGCAAAAGAAGTTAAAGACGCGGAAGACAAACCGGCCGAAAACGCCCCGGCGGACGAACTTCCCGCAAAAGAAGACGCGGACAAAGTCCCCGGTCTGGATGACCTGATCGACGCTCCGGAAGCCGAAAACGCCCCGGCAGACGAACTTCCCGCGAAAGAAGACGTAGACAAAGTCCCCGGGCTGGATGACCTGATCGACGCTCCGGAAGCCGAAAACGCCCCGGCAGACGAACTCCCCGCGAAAGAAAACGCGGATGAAATCCCCGGACTGGACGACCTGATCGACGCTCCGGAAGCCGAAAACGCCCCGGCGGACGAAACTGCGGCTCCTCAAACGGCAGCGGACCTTTTCGGAGAAATTGCTCCGGAAGAAACCGACGAAGCTCTTCAGGATCAGGCAGTCGAGCAGGTTCTTGAAGCGAATGACGATGCAGAACTTGCGCCGATCCTGCGTAAAGTGAAGCCGGAAGAGATCCGCGCGACCGTCGACAACGCCCTGGAAGAAGTGGAAGTCGACAATAAAAGTGAAGAGATCAACGGCATCGTTTTCGATTCTCTGAAAGAAGTGGACGAAGACGCCATCGAAGCCTCCGTGGACCAGGTCCTTGCCGACACGGAAACGGCTCTGAGCAGCAAAAATGCAGGAACGCCTGCCGTTTCGCAGGAAGAAAACGATCTGGCCCTTCCGGAATCTGTGGATCAGGTCTTGGAAGAGGCGGACATTGAAGTTCCGGAAGAAGCTCCGGCGGAAGAACCTGCCGAAGCAGTTCCCGCATCGGAAGAAAACGCAGAAGCTGAAACGTCGGTGGGAGGAGCTCCTGCGCGGATGGTGAAGCTGGCGGAACTGGATTCCATCCTTACGCTGCCTGAAAATGCCGATTTTGAAGCCCTCGTGCAGTACACGAACGATCTGGACCGGATCCGTCCCTCGGACCTGAATGTGGAAGATCCAGCGGTTCAGGAAGCGCAGATCAACGAATTTCTCCAGAAACTCTTCACGGCCCGGCTGCGCGCGGCGGAAGCGATGGTGGCTCTGGAAGGTCTGACGGACGAACAGTGGGAAACAGCCGTTTCGCTCAAGGTGCAGACGCTGGCGAATCTTTTCCGGGTCGACGAAACGCATCTGGAAACGCTCCGCAAATTCCGTGACGAGATCCAGCCCCGCGCCGATCAGGAACTTCTCTGGAACGTCGAGGCGGTCCTCATCCAGATGGAACTCTGCTCATTCCGCGAAGAACCGGCTCCGGAAGTCCTGAAAAGCCACGTTGAAACGCTGCTGGCGCACACGCGCAAGGGACTGGAGATCGGATGCCTGAATCCCGATTTCGCGCTCACGACGGTCCAGATGGTCCTTCTGAGCGAAGAAAAACTCCCGAAAGAAGAATCCCGCGCACTCTTTGCCGAGGCGATCGGGATCCTGAATTCCTCCGAAGAACAGAATCTCAAAGACACGGCAGCGCTGCTGGAAAACATCCTCAAACAGCGGGAGATCCAGGGGAACGCCTTTGATTTTGAAGTCACGGCACAGGACGGAAAAGTCCTCAAAGCCGAAGATTTCGCCGGAAAAGACCTCCTTCTGTACTGCTGCTCGTTCCAGTCTCAGGAACAGATCGCCGACCTGGGGCTGATCTACCAGATCTACATGGCGTACCACAGCAAGGGACTGGAAGTCATCGGCCTGGTCAGCGGCCCGAAAACCGACGACATGGACGCACTGCTCAAGCAGATCCCGTGGCCGATGGTCTTTGAAGACCCGGAAGACGAAAACGCGGTCCGAAACCGCCTTGCCGTCACGATCCTGCCGGCGAAGATCCTCGTCTCGCCCGAAGGAAAGGTCGTGGACCCGAACATCACGCTCAGCGGCCTGATGCAGTACCTGGAAAAAGCGTACGGACCGGTCGAAAGCGGTGAAGCAAAAGAAACGGAAGGATCCGCGGAAGAAGGAACCGCAGAAGAAGCTCCCGCGGCCGAAACGGAAACGGCGGAAGAAATTTCTGTCGATACGCTCGGCATCGATGCGCTTCCGGTCGACACTGCCGTCGAAGAATAAAAGAAAGGAACGCCCTTGGACATCGCACTGGAACAGCGCGCGGACGGCGTTCTCCTCCCCGTGAAAGGCGCCCCGGGTTCACGCAAAAATGAACTTCGGGACGCTTCCGGCGGAATGCTGAAGGTCTGCTGCACGCAGATCCCCGAAAAAGGGAAGGCCAACAAAGCGATCGTGGAAGTCCTGGCAAAGTCGCTGGGACTGAAACGCTCGCAGATCACGCTCGTGAGCGGAGAGACCGATTCCCACAAAAAATTCCTCATCGCCGGAATTTCGGTCGAGGAACTCCGTGAAAAGATCGGATCAGCACTCCAATAAATGAAAAAATTGGGAGAATCGGGAGAAAATCATCAGTTTTCATCCATCCCCCCCTTGAAATAATTTGGAATCCGATTATAATTCGTTTTCTTGATTAGTGTATTTGGATTACACCCGTTTAATAATCATATTAGTGGAGATTCAGAGATGACAATCGATAAAAGCCTGAAAGTCCGCGCTGCGTTGATGCGTACGAGAAGTGTTTTGACTCGTGCGGAACGCATTGAGAAACTTCAGTCATTGGATCGTTGGGCCGAAGGCGACAGTCCGGTTGGTCTGGCTAAAGTGCGCGTTTACAAACTGCAGATGAAAAAGAAGAAGAAGGAAAAGACCGACGACGACGCTCCGGCCAAAGGCAAGAAAAAATAATGCCGTTCCTTTTCTTACGGAAAGACAAAAAAGCCTTCACTTTCACAGTAGAGGCTTTTTTTATGAAATTTGTGCCCAGGACAGCCGAAAGTCTGCCTCCGGCAGGAAAATTTTCCTGAAAATTTCAAAAAATTTTAGAAAAAATCAGGAAAAACCCCCATCCCCTGCTGACATTTCATGAAAAATCGGATATAATAAATAATATACTGTATTTTTAAAGAATTTCCGTTTGGATAGGCAAGACTGAACCTTTCCGGCTTTCCTGCGTAGTGCATAATAGCGTCATTGGGCGGGGACGTGCACTGGCCTGCCAACCATTTCGGACAGTTCAAATTCACAAGGAGAATCAGGATGAGAAAGCTCGTCAATCGACAGGGTTTTACGCTCGTTGAACTTTTGGTCGTGATCGCCATCATCGGTATGCTGGTCGCGCTCCTTCTGCCGGCCATCCAGCAGGCTCGTGCCGCGGCCCGCCGTATGCAGTGCCAGAACAACATGAAACAGCTCACGCTGGCTGCGCTGAACTACGAAAGCGCCAAGAAAAAGCTCCCGCCGGCCGGCCGCAAATCGCAGGAAAACTACGACTGCATCAGTATTTTCGTGGAACTGCTTCCCTACGTGGAACGTGAAGCGGAATACAAAAGCGTCCGCAAACTGCTCAACAAACCGCTCTCCGGCGACCAGAAAATGATCGAGCTGGCCTCACAGTCCATCCCGGCATTCCGCTGCCCAGGCACCTCCAACAACCCGACCGTTGACGAGACCGGTTCCAATGAAAACGCTCCGGCCGTCGCCAACTACAAAGCGGTCGTCGCCTCCACCATGGGCATGTACCAGGGTGCGATTGGACAGGGCGGTTCCGCGTACGGAAACAAAACTGCCTCCGCGGACGGCGCGTCCAAATTCGATACGTCCGGTTTCAAACTCGGCGAGATCAGCGACGGCGGTTCCAATACGCTGCACATGACCGAATCCAACGAGCAGAACTACTCCCGCTGGGTCGTCGGTCTTGATTCCGGTATCTACACCTACTACGACAAAAACGTCGGTGCTCCGGTCAAGAACGGCAACAATGCGTTCTACGCTCCAAGCGGATACCAGAACAATCAGATCGGTTCCGACAACCCGACCTATGCCGACCTGACCCCGTGGACGAACCTTGACCGTGTCTACGAAGAAGGCGAAGACGATGCCGATCCGTACGAATGGTCCTCCCTGTCCAGCAGCAGCTTCACCAGCTCCGGCATGAACACGAGCGACGACAAATTCGGTCCGTCCTCCGAGCACTCCGGCGTGGTCATCCACTCCTATGTCGACAACTCCGTCCACAGCATCAATACGGAAGTTGACCCGGCGGTCTACTTCTTCGCCACCACCCGCAATAACGGCGACCCGGCTCCGCAGCTTGACGAATGATCTTCTGTCTGAGCGGGCTTTAGCCTGAAACACGAAACTCCGTCTGAAATCGCGTCAGGCGGAGTTTTTTCATTCATTCCTTCAAAACAGAATCATGGACGAAAGCAAATTCAAGACCTACGACCGTGTCGGAGTCGTCGCACTGATCCGCCGCGGAGAGAAATTCCTCGTCATTCAGCGTTCCGAGACCGTCCGCGCCCCGCTGACCTGGTGTTTTCCGGGAGGCGGGATCGAACCGGGCGAAACGGAAGAGCAGGCATTGGTGCGCGAGATCATCGAAGAACTGGGTTTCTGCGTCACGCCGCTGGAGTGCGTTCACGAGTCCGAAACGCCGTGGAACGTCTACCTTTACTGGTGGACGGCAGCCGCGTCGGATGAGGAACTTGCGCGTCTGCGTCTGGATCCGAAAGAGGTCAAGACGACGGCATGGATGACGCTGGACGAACTGCGTGCGCACCCCGACACGCTCCAGAGCAATCTCGCGGCCCTCGACATTCTCGAAGCCGCCATTTTCGGCGACGACGGCTGAAACGGGAACTATTTCCGACTCTCGATACTCAGGATCCGGGCGTCTGCCGCGAGGAGTTTCGGCTCGGATCTTCGGTAATTCCGGATCTCTTCGATCAGTGCTTTCGCCTCGGCGAGCTTTCTGCGCTCGATCAGCTCGAAAAGTTTCAGGAGCTTCTTTTCCTCCTCCGGTTCCCGGGCCGGCACATCCATGAGATCTTCCAGAATTTCATTCGTCGTCATCCCGTACGACTCCTCCGGCCGGCGCAGTTCAATGATCCCGTCCTCATTTTCTTCCAGAAGAAACACGCTCTCCGCGTACACGTGCCCCAGGATCTGCGGCGAATGCGTCGCGACGATGAACTGACAGTTCGGAAAGACTTCCTGAAGCTGCGGAATGAGCGTCCTCTGCCTCTGCGGGTGAAAGTGCAGATCGATCTCATCCACGAGAATGAGCCCCTCCCCCTTCAGCGGGTCGCTCATCGTCGGATTCGCGATTGCCAGCCGTCTCGCGATGTCGCCGACCAGAGCGAGCAGACTTTTCTCGCCATCCGACAGCTGATCGATCCGAAACGGCGTACCGTTCTTTTCCGCTTCCAGACGCAGCGGGTCGGGCTGGATAGTGAATTTCGACAGTTCCGGCATGAACGCTTTCCAGGCATTCCGAAGTGTCTGAAGAGCGGAATCCCGGTACTCCTCCGCGATCCGCCGTGTCTCGGAAGTCCCCTGCCCGGTCCCCGGCTGCGTCGCGGCCTGGACCTCCAGCACGAGACGGCGAAATTCCCGATTTTCCACATTTTCCCGTTCGCGAAACCATTCCAGAAGCACGCGATAGTCCGCCCGGCTGGAAAGCGCGTCGGAGTAAATACTCATGAGCGAAAAATCGCGGTCCGTGTGCACAAAACGCGGGAATTTCAGCGCGATACGGTTCGTCTGATAGTAAACGACGACAGGAACTGAACATTTTCCGCCCGTCCGTTCCGCCTCTTCCCGGATCTCGGACGCCAGAGCGCGAATACTCTCAAAATCACCGGAATCCGCCCTCCGAAGGATCGCTTCCACGCGGGGATCCTTCTTCCGGGATCTCACCAGAGATTTCATGACGCCCCACGCAAAACGGCGTTCCGCATCCGAAAAACAGGCACGCAGCGCGGAAAATTCACGACCTGCCGAGACATCCTGCGCCGCGATCTCCTTCCCCGTATTTTTTCCGCTTCGAATCATGGAAACGAACCGGGAAAGCAAAATCGCAAGCGCATCCAGAACCGTCGATTTTCCCGCGCCGTTGACGCCGACAAGAACGTTCATTTTGGGATGAAGCTCAAGATCCATCGAATGGATGCCGCGGAAATGCGTGATCTGCAGGGAATCGATTTTCATAAAATACTCCTTGGGAATTCTTTTGGATCGGTCGGCGAAACTATCCTCCACTTCTAAAATTTTAATGGAGAAATGGAAATTTTCAAGCCGTCCCTCCGAAAATGAGGAAAATTTCAACCCCAAAGATTCGTTTTTTCCCAAAAAATCGAAAAACCTTAACATTTTTTGATGAAATTAGTGGACAATCCGGAATCTTTGCGTCATAATAAAGTTGACGGTGCAGACTTTTTTAAGGCGTCTGCCGGAATTCGGACGAAGGGACTTTACGATTCCATGAAGATCGGTGGCAAAATGAAAAAGACAAAATACATTCAATGGAACCTTGATCTCGCAGGATATTTTCTTCTGGGAGGTCTTTTGAGTCTTTCTCTCGCAGAAAACACATACGCAGACTGCACAGCCTGCCAGGCAGGTACTCCCGCACCGGCGGTCTCCAGTTCCTGCGGCGGTCTTTGCGGTCCGGTCTGCGCCTACACGCCGCCGACATACAAAGTGGTCTGCGAAACCGTCTACGATGAGAAAAAAGTCGTTTCCTACAAACCGGTCTGGGAAACCGAGGTCCGGACGCGCCCGGTGACGGTCCAGAAAAAGATCGCGGAGACCGAAATGCGTGAAGAACGCTACACGGTCCGCATCCCCGTGACGGAGATCCAGTTCCAGGATCAGACCGAAGAACGGGTCCGCTATGTGCCGGAGACCTGCGAGAAAGAAGAGATCTCCTACTGCATGAAGCCGGTCCAGAAGGTCATTGAGCAGGAAAAAGTCTGCATCGTGAAAAAGCCGGTCTGCGAGACCCGAATGGAAACGCGGACCCGCACGATCAATGAGCAGGTCACGTCCTACGAAACGAAATACGTGGACCAGGGTGCCTACACGGATCAGCTCGTTCTGAAGCCGAATCGTGGACTTTTCGCCAATCATCTTTCCTATCAGGAAGCGAAAGCCGTCACGAATGAACTGACGGGCGAAGTCACGAAACAGCGTGCCGGCCTGTACTGGACCCCCTCGAATAAGGGACGCTACGAAGTCCAGAAGATCTGGGTCCCGAACCCGCAGCCGGTCCAGGTCCCGCGTACGTACACCGTCCCGCGGCAGGTCTGCGAGCAGGTCCCCGTCACGACGACCCGCATGGTGGAAGAGCACGTCGTGCAGAAAGTTCCCGTCACGGTCACGGAGATGGTCCGTGAACAGATCGTGACGAAAGTGCCCGTCACGACGATGAAGCCGGTGAAAGAGACGATCGTGAAGAAAGTCCCGGTCAAGGTCTGCAAGTGGAAAGAAGAAGAGCACGTGCGGCAGGTCCCGTACACGACCTGGAAGACCGTCGATGAATGCTCCGAGGAAACCTACGAAGTGAAAGTCTGCCGCATGGTTCCGGAAGAAAAGATCGTGCGCGTTCCGCGTGTCGTGACGCGCTACATTCCGATCGATGCGTGCGGCAACGAGATCCTCTCGGACACGGCAGCGGATCCGGCGGCGCAGATGAATGTTCCGCGAGTCCCCGCTCCGATCCCGACGGTCCCGCAGGAAACCGAAACTCCGACGCTCCAGACTCCTCCTGCGGCAGGAGAAACGCAGAATGATTCGCCCTACACTCCGAATACGGTAAATGACGGCGGTAGCGCACTTCCGTCTCCGGAGCTTTCCAGCGGAACGAATGAAAAAAGTGAAATAAACGAGACCGGCGAACAGAAAACGTTTGCCGAAAAGCACTCCATCATCGACGCTCCGGCTCCGACAGTAGAAGTTCCTCAAACTTCAGCACCCACGCAGCCGCAAACTCCGGAAAGCGTCCCGACACAGGGAACCGGCTCCAATGTACCGGAAACGCCCCAAACGGTGCCAGCTCCGGCAGCCCCGGCAGAAGTCCCGGCGGCGGTCCCGGCAGTTTCGGACAGTGTCCCGCAAAATCAGCTGCCTCCGGTGGAATCCACTTCCATGTCGCAGACTCCGTAACCTCAGATCCGGAAAACATACTGCCGTTTTCCGGATTTTTTATTCCCAAAGATCCCTGAAAGAGGGTGTGTCATGTCTGACGTCGAAAATACTGGCCCTTTAACGCCTCGTTCCAGTCAGTTTCTGAAGGGAAAGACCGTCCGGATCCACGGTCCGTTTCAAAGTATGTCTCTGCGCGACGTCACGAAACTCATCCGCGAACACGGAGGCCGTGTTCTCTCCTCCAATTCTCCGTCAGCCGCCCATTCCGCAAATACCGCAGCCCCCTCCACCCCCTCCGAAACGGTCTCCTCCGAAACGGTCTCCCTTCCCCCGGTGGATTGGGTCATCATTGGCGAGCACCAGAATCTTTTCACGGAATCCGTCACCCGGGAAACGCCCGTTTGGCTGACGCCCCAGCTTTTGGAGGACATTGAATGCGGGCTGACGCACATCGCGACGGAAACGCAGCTTCTTCAGCGTCTTTTTCCCAGCGAAGATCACACGAAAGACCTCACGGCACTCTATACGCCGGTCATGCTGGCAGAACTTCTCAGCGTCACGGTCGCCGATGTGCGCCGATGGTACCAGCGCGGTCTGATCGCCCCGGTGCGGGTCATCAAACGCCTTCCCTACTTCGACCTTGAGGAAGTTTTTTCTGCGCGGCGTCTTTCTCTTCTGCTTCAAAATGGAGTTCGTCCGGCCTCCATTGAGAAGAAGCTGAACGCACTTCGCAGACTCAATCCCGGAGTTCTTCCGCTCCTTGCGAGCAATGACTTGGTCATCCAGGGCAAGAACGTCTACCTTCGCCAGAACGCCCATCTTCTGGAATCCAGCGGCCAGCTTCTTCTAGATTTCGAGTCGATCGAATATGATCAGGAAACCGCACGCGATCGCGGGGAAACCCTTCCGGAAAATCTTCATGGGATCCACGGGCGGATCGAGGACCTTTCCGGTTTTGATTCGGAAACGGCACTGGAAAGTCTGGAATCCATTTTCAGCCGGGAAACAGATACGCTGGAAGAGGAGACGTTCCCTGCCCTTTCCGTTTCGGCTCCAGGTTCCGATGTCGGCTGGGTCGATGATGATCCGGAAACAGAGACGATCGTCGGAAGGTCAGCGGCCCATCTTCGCGAGATGCCGCAGGAAAGAGACTGGAGCCGTTCTCTTTCATTTTTGGATCCGCCATCCTCTTTCCCTGGAAAATCTTCTTTCGAAAACCGGATCTCCATCCATCAAATGCGCAATTCAGCATTTGCTCTGGATGAGGCCGGGAAATTGGACGAAGCGGAAGAAATGTGGCGCAACACGCTCTTTGCGGCAGGGGCGAATGCGGAAGATGCGTTTCAGCTTGGCGAGATCCTTTACCGAAAAGGCAATCTGGCCGGAGCGCGGGAGCGTTTTTCCATGGCGATCGAACTGGATGAAGATTTCGTAGAGGCGCGCGCCAATCTCGGCTGTGTTCTTGGAGAACTCGGCGAGATCCATCTTGCGATATCCGCTCTGGAAGGTGCGATCTCCTACCATGGCGGCTATGCGGAAGCCTATTTCCATCTCGCAAGATTTCTGGAGATCGACGGTCAGAAAAAAATGGCGGGGAAATGCTATCGAAAGTTTCTCGAACTCACAGAATCCCGTGATTCTTTCTGGGGAAAAGAAGCCGCCAAAAGGATCCAGGAACTCGACGGTGAAGAGGAAACGGGCACAGCATCCTAAGTTTCCCGATCCCATCTCTCCATAAAAAAACAGAACACGCGGTTCAAGATCAGACGGAACCGCGTGTTTGTGTTTTTTGGTGAAATGACGGCGTTTCTTTAGAATCTCACGATGACGTCTGCGCCGAACGTGACCATATCGTCCGAGGTCCACGCATCGTAAGACTTCAGCTCACCCACTTCGAAATCGCTGAAATCGTACCGAACTTCCGGGCGGATCGTCAGCCAATGGAGCGGCGTCCAGTTCGCACCGAGAGTCAAAGCGAAATAGTTGACCGCATCATCCTGGATCGCGAATCCGTACCCGCCGTCAATGACCGTATTGTCGGCATCGTTGAACCACTCGAACCGTGCTCCGAGCGTCAGCGTTTCGCAAACGTCAAAGAACAGATAGTTGGTCAGCCCGTACCATGCGCGGCCATGCTTTGAGCCGAAGATCTCCAGACAGAGATAGTCGCGTTCATCGTATCCGAACGTAAACTCGCAGGCATACGCAAGACGCTGGGTCAGCTGGAATTTTGCATTCGTATTGAAGATGAGCACGTCGGTCTCATCCTCCGAAAGCGTCGCGAAATGATAGCACGGTGCCGTCTGCTGGCCGTACATGACGGTCGCCGCGAAACTGAACGTTCTGTCGCAGTTTTCGAAATTCAGTCCCATGACCGCCGAGAAATTATCGTTGACGGCATCGAACGAGTTCCATTCATTCACGGCTCCGAAAATGAGGCTCCAGCCATTCACCAGTCCCGCAGTCGCGATCGCCCCCGTCATCGACGTCGGCATTCCGTAAAGGCGCGAGTAGGAGTGCGAGTAGAAGAAATTCCGGTCGCTCTGCAGCGATTCAAATCCCATAACGGAATCAAAATGTCCGACTTTCACGCTCACACCATTCAGCAGCGGTGCGTAGATCTCCCCAAAGAACTGCGGAAGCGCAAAACCATATTTGGAATGCCCGGTCCGATAGTATGGATCCATCTTTCCGGAATTCCAGCGATTCGAATTGTCGCTGCGCGTCTCAAGCCCGGTCGCCGACATATAGTAGTAGTCGGTACCATACATGATGTCGATCTGCCCGCCGAATGCGAACTGGTCGGCACGTTCCACTTTCCTTCCCAAAGAAAGGTAAAGCTGGTTCATCTGGTATCCTTCCCGGTCATTCATGCCGAGAGGAGCCAGATTTTTACTGTCCGGACTTCCATAGGTGATCCCCTGCGAAATGTGTCCGTCGATGAAGAACGCCCCGGGACCCAAAAATGCGGAACCCGCATGAGCTGCCGGAGAATGATTCAGGCGATGAAGGATAAGACCATCCGGTTCCGCCATACAGTCGGCATCGCTGCCGCACGCGAGACACGATGCGTCACTGCATGGAGACGTACCGCAGGAATTATCCCCGCAGCAGGATGAGCCGATGGACAAACCGTAGAAAGACGATCCGCTCCCGGACAAACGCGTTCCAGTGGAATCTTCATACGCAGGATCCGCCAGTTCCGCAGCGGGTGCCGAATCATAAGACCCGGTGTACGCAGTACTTCCAAGCGGCTGCGGACTTTTCATATAGTCCGCTTCCCCGGAAGGCTGGGAAACCGTCTGCGTGTACGCTGAATTTCCGCCGTACGCCGCGTTCTGTGTGTACGCTGAATTTCCGCCGTACGCCGCGTTCTGTGTGTACGCTGAATTTCCGC
>CAZRGJ010000046.1:0-4106 GCA_964599445.1 uncultured Planctomycetaceae bacterium
AGGGGGGGGACCTTCCAGAAACTCAAAGTCCGTAAAAAAACGCCGCGAAACCCTTCCACCGTCTTCAACAGTTCCCCTCCCCTAAAAGGGGAGGCTGAAAGAGCGGGCGCGCACTCCAAATTCCCCTCTCTCTTTCTGTTTGTTTTTATGTCTTTTCTGTGCCTTCAATGGTAAAATGAAAGGAAGAGAATGGAACGGCAGGAGAGTTTCCCAAATTTCGGATTTTTCCTGAATATCCGTCTTGAATCTTTTTCGATTTTCGGTTAAACTCCCTTCCAGTACGCAAAATACCGTCAGTGCGTCATGGAAAGAACGTCCCGAATGCCGGGTGAGAGACCGGTCAAGAACATCATGAACTTCTGGAAAATCGTCAAATCCTCCTTTCAGTACCGCTGGAACATTTTCTTCTGCATCATTACGGCTCTCGGAGTCGGCGTGCTGTGGGGGACGAACCTGAGTGCCGTCTTCCCGTTCATGCAGATCACGTTCAAGGGCCAGACCATGCAGGAATGGGCTGCGGACTGTGTGAAGGAAAGCGAGATCCAGATCCAGGCTCTTGAGACACGCCGTACGGTACTTCTGACGAACACACCGACTTCGGCAGAAACTCCGACTCCGGAAAATGCGCCGACGCTGACGGAAACGCCCACTGCGGAAGAAGTCCAGGAACTTCCGGAAGACGTTCAGGCACTGACGGACATTGCGCTCATTGACCATAAACTCCAGATCGAACGGGCGACACACGGCGGATACGTGAAGCTGAAAGAGGTCATTGACGCATGGCTTCCGACGACGCCGTTTTCGACGATCGTGCTTCTTTTAGCGGCACTCCTTGCGATGACGGTTCTGAAGACGGCATTCCTGATCGCGAACTCGGTCCTGGTCTCCCGGATCGCCAACCTGACCATTCTGAATATTCGAAACCGTCTTTTCGACAAATGCCTGGCTCTTGAATTTGCCCGGTACACGCAGGACGGCAGCGCGGTACTGATGAGCCGGATCACGAACGACGTCGGCGGCATCGGCAGCGGCTTGGCAGACGTCTACGGCAAAATGATCCGCGAGCCGCTCAAAATGTTCGTCTGCATGGGGATCGCGATCTGGATCAACTGGCAGCTGTTCGTCGTGACCATCCTGATTTTGCCGCTCATCGCGTGGGCGATCCAGAAACTTGCGCGGAAGATCCGGCAGACGAGCCGTCAGATCATGAAGGAAGTCGCGAAACTCTTCGAAACGCTTCAGGAAACGTTTTTCGGAATTAAGATCGTGAAGTGCTTCACGCTCGAAGAGCACGTCCGAAAACGCTTCTTTTCTCAGGGACACACGATCTACGGAAAGGCACTGAAAGTCTCCTTTCTCGACGCATTGGCGAAAGGACTGGTCGAGTGTTCCGGGATCCTGCTCGTTTCCATCGCACTTCTGGTCGGCGCATGGCTGGTCCTGACCGGAAACACGACACTTTTCGGTTTCCCGATGTCCGAGCGCCCCCTTTCGATCGAATGGCTCGTCATGTTCTACGTTGCCCTGCTCGGAGCGGCGGACCCTGCACGCAAACTCAGCGACATCTTCACGTCGATCCAGAACGCCATCGCCGTCGCGGACCGTGTTTACGAGCTGATCGACACTCCCGTGAAGGTCGCCGATTCGGAAAACCCGGTTTCTCTCGACGGAAATTCCATGGACCTTGAATTCCGAAACGTGGATTTCGACTACATGCCGGACCGGCCAGTGCTCCGCGGAGTGAACCTCACGATCCCGTACGGAAAGACCATCGCGATCGTCGGTGCGAACGGCTGCGGAAAAAGCACGCTCCTGAATCTCATTCCGCGTCTGGCCGACCCGACTTCCGGAGAAGTGCTTCTCGGCGGAGTTTCTCTTCGGGACATGACGCAGAAAGACCTTCATTCCCAGCTCGGACTCGTTTCTCAGGACGCGATCCTCTTCGACGACACGATCTACGAAAATATCCGGTTCGGCCGATTTGACGCGACGAAAGAGGAAGTCATTGCGGCGGCGAAACTCGCGAATGCGCATGAATTCATCGAGCACACTCTCCCGCAGGGCTACGAGACCCCGATCGGACCGCTCGGCAATCTGCTTTCCGGAGGTCAGCGTCAGCGCATCGCACTGGCCCGCGTCATTCTCCGCGATCCGAAGATCCTCCTTCTTGACGAAGCCACCAGCCAGATCGACCTGGAAAGTGAACGTTCCATTCAGGAATCCCTTTCCATTTTCCACAAAAACCGCACCGTCGTCATCGTGACGCACCGCCTCGGGATCCTCGCGCTCGCCGACGAGATCGTCGTGATGGAAAGCGGCAGGATCATCGATCAGGGAACGCATACGGAACTCATGGCCCGATGCGGATTTTACCGAAACCTCTACCAGGACCAGCCCGCTGGCGTCTGAGACTCGTTCATCAAGGCAGGAGAAATCATGGACCAGAAAACCGCGACCCATTCACCGCTCACCCCCCGGCTGATGCTTCAGCTTGCTGCGCCGCACACCTGGCCGGCGTCAGTGCTTCCGGTCCTTTTTTCTGCGGTACTCACGATCCATCAGACGCAGAACGCCGATCCGCGTCTCCTTTTCATCCTCCTTACCGTCACGGTCCTGATGCAGTCTGCGGTCAATACGCTGAACGACTATTTCGATTTCGTCAAAGGGGCAGACACGTGCGAGAATCAGGTCGATCCGACGGACGCCGTCCTCGTTTTCAATCGGATCCGGCCGTTTTCCGTCCTCGTTTTCTTCGCGTTCCTGATGCTCACTGCGTTTACGCTCGGATGCTTCGTCATTCTGCACGCAGGCTGGATCCCTCTGGCGATCGGCGGCGTCGGCGCAGCCGTCATTTACCTCTACAGCGGAGGGAAACTCCCGATCTCATATCTCCCGCTTGGCGAACTCACCAGCGGTTTCGTCATGGGAGGTCTGATCCCGCTGGCCTGTGTGCACGTCCTGACGCTCCGATTTTCATGGGACCCGCTTCTTTTGGCCGTCCCGCTGATCTTCGGCATTGGACTCATCATGTTCACGAACAATACATGCGATATCGAGAAGGACCGCGACGCACATCGGCACACGATGTCCGCGCTTTTGGGAAGACCCGCGGCAAGAACCGTCTACCGCCTGACCGTCCTGCTCTGGCTTGGAAGTATTTTCGCCCTAACGCTCCTTTACTTTTCCGAAGGCTGGATCATCCTGCCGTTCCTGCTTCTTTCTGCGTGGCCGATCCTGCGCGTACTGTTCGCCAACCCGCTCGTGCTTGAGTCCCGGATCGCCGCCATGAGCCAGATCCTCACGCTCAACATTCTCCTGAACTCCTTCTATTCCATGGCCGTTCTCTGCGATCTCTGCCTCCAGAACTGAATCCCGAGATCCAGAAAGCGGTCCCGTACGGAAAAGCCGTGAACGGGGGTGGACCAAATTTCACTTTTTCGCATCCAGGGTATTTAAAATCAGTCTGCTTCTTCTATTCTTTCGTGCATTTTAGTATCCGCAAAATCAGAAAAACCGAAAATTTCAGAATATCCGACATAATCCTCAAGGTTTGTCTATTTTAATCCGATACTCCTAAACACATCGCATTAGCGAAACAGAATATTTGAGTTCAGGCTCAATTTTAAAGGAGTCCATCATGAAGCAGCTCATGATCTTCCGATCCGAAAATTTGAATTTACGCAGAGGATCCATGAAAATTTCGCAGATCTCAGAACGTCTCCGGCGTTCGCGAGTCGGTATTTTAGGCAGCCTGGCAATTTTTGCGCTGGGTATCCTGCCGATTTTTTGTTCGTGCCAGAGTCCGTGCAGACCGTGCGGGCCGAGTGTCGTCAGCATGACATCGACACCGTGTACGGTCCAGATTCCGTGTCTGGCCCGAAAAACGTGCGTTTCGACGGAGTGCCGGCCGGGCGGGTCACCGCTTTGCTCGAACTGTGCTCCGGATCCGTGCCGCCCGGCGGTCTGCGGTTTATCGCCGCTCCCGCTGCCGGTGCCGTGTCTGCGAGTCTATTCGCTCCGCGAGCTTTTCCCGTGCCTGCCGACGTTTCAGCGCGTAAAATGCCGCTCTGCATGTGAGCCGACCTGCGGTCCATGCCGTCCGGCGT
>CAZRGJ010000046.1:4206-12376 GCA_964599445.1 uncultured Planctomycetaceae bacterium
CGCGTAAAATGCCGCTCTGCATGTGAGCCGACCTGCGGTCCATGCCGTCCGGCGTGCGTTTCGACGGAGTGCCAGCCGTGTGGTTCGCCGCTTTGTTCGAGCTGTGTTCCGGATCCGTGCCGTCCGGCGGTCTGCGGTCTGTCGCCGCTTCCGCTGCCGATCCCGTGTCTGCGGTTCTATTCGCTCCGCGAGCTTTTCCCGTGCCTGCCGTCGCTTCAGCGCATCAAGTGCCGTTCTGCGTGTGAACCGACCTGCGGTCCATGCCGTCCGGCGTGCCATGCGAAAAATCGTCCGTCATGCAAACCCGCGCGTCAGCTTCGCAGCCGTCCGGTATGCCAGCCGATCTGTGGGACTGTGCAGACGTGCACCTCGTGCGGCCAGACTCACACTGCCGAAGGCGTTCCGGTCATTCCCGGCACCGTGCATCCCGCTCCTCAGGCAGTACGGGCTCCGGAAGTTCTGAACGATGAATTCCCGGACGTGCGCACGGACATTCCGGAAGCATCTGCAGGATCAGCGGTCCCGAATGAAGAAGATCTGGACGTTTTCCCGGAAGTAACGTCTCTGCCGAAAGAGAAAAAGCAGGCGGACGCTCCGAACACTGCGGTTCAGGAACCCAAAGTTCAGGAACCCGAAATGCCGCAGCCGGAATCTCTGGAACTGGAAGCCGCACCGGAACAGAACGCTCCGGCACAGGAAACACCTGAAGCCGAACTCATTCCGGAAGAAACTCTCGAAGCCGACGCACCTGAAAAAGTGAAGGAGACGCCGAAAGCCGCAAAAAAACCGGCACTTGCCGCCAAACAGGAAGCCGCCCCTGCGGTTGACGTGCAGAAAGACGCTCCGAAAGACGCTCCTGAAGAAGTTCAGAAGAAGGCTCCGGCCAAAACCGCAGAAGAAGTTCTTCTGGATCCGGAACTGCTTCCGGCAGACAGTCTGAACGAAGTCCTTCCCGAAGTTCCGGGAAACGGAGCGGAAAATCCCACGCTCGACGATGAATTCCTGAACGATATGATCGATCTGGAAAATTCCCTGAAAGAAGCTCCGGAACCGAATGCTCTTCCCAACGCGCTCCCGGATGCGCTTCCGGATGCCGAGCCGGCAAAAGTGCCCGAAGCGGATCCTGTTCAGAAACCGGCTGAAAAACCGGCAGACAAAAAATCCGCTGACGAAGAGCCAATGATCGACATGCCGGAGCTTCAGATCCCGCTTTCCGGCCAGCAGCAGAAGATCAAACCGTTCCGCGTCACGATGATCTCGGCAGCCGCTCCGGCTCCGGTCCTTAAGGAAGTGCAGGAACCCAAGACCGCGGTTTCGCCGGAAACAAAAGAAGCGGAACTTCGACTCCAGGCTCTCGATGCGCCGGAAAAGCGTCCGAGTTTCGCCCAGCCGGCCGACGAGTACGTCATCGATTCAAAGGTCGGTGCGCAGAAAGTCAAGGTCAGCAGCAAAAACAAAGGACGGATCGGAAATACGGAACTCAGCGGAAACTGGGAGATGGATTTCCAGGATCAGCGCGGAACATTCATCTATTTCGACGACGGAACGGGCCGCGCGACAGTCCAGACCCCGGACCCGGTCTACATTTACGCACCGCGTTTCCGGGCGGTCCGGCAGGTGGTCGATCTGAATGTTGACGAGCAGGTCATGAGCACCGGCGACCTCTTTACACCGACATCCGTACAGATCCAGGAACGAAACGCAGGGACGAACACGACGCTCCAGCAGGTCCAGGCCGGGACGCAGGCGGGACGCGACGTCATGATCCAGACGAAAGGTTCCGATGGGACCCGTGAAATGGACGCTCCGATCGGTGCCCAGGCGTACAATCAGGAAGCCGTCATTGCGCAGGAAAGCCGCACGATGGAAGGTCCGGTCGCGGCGGAAGGCAAGATCCGCGCAAACACGGTCGGCGGAATGGATATGGCAAGCACATGGACGATGAATGACCAGCTGCAGGTCTTCATCGACAAACAGAGCGCGAGCGCCTCGGTCATGAATCTTGCCGCTCCTTCCCTCTACACGGTGAAGGAAGGCGAGAACAAACACAGCGTCCGCATCTACAAAGTGGCCTCGAAAACCTCCGCGAAGCCGGGTGAGACCGTCGATTTCGTGATCTACTTCGAAAACACGGGATCCGCGCCGGTCGGAAACATCTCGCTGGTCGATAACCTGCCGACGCGTCTGGAGATCGTGGAAGACTCCGCAGAAAGCAGCGTCGACGCCTCCTTCACCTACGAAGTCAACGGCGCAGGTTCGCAGACCCTCCGATGGGAAGTCACCCAGCCCCTCTATCCGAAAGAAAAGGGTGCGGTGAAATTCCGGGCACTCGTGAGATAGTCTGTTTCCCTCACGGACTCCAAATTTTCAGAAACGCGCGGGATCCATTTTCGGTCACGCGCGTTTTTTTGAGAATACCGCACAAGTACACATCCCGCAAAGGACTTCCGGATTGCGATTTTGATGCTCAGAGCAAATTTGCGGGCTGACGGCGTTTTTTTTCTGATTTTTTATTCTTTTTTGGCAAAATTTAATTGACGGCGAGTGATTTCAGTGTATTCTTTTACTATACTTTGATATTTTGTGTATTTCCTTCCTTGAAATTTTTTCAAAGAGGCCCGATTATGAAAAAAGTTTTGAATGCCGTTTGGCGTTTTTGTGTGCCTGGTGCGCTTCTATGGGCGATCGCGGCTCCGGGAATGCCCGTAAATTGCGTCGCTGCTCCCGTTCTGCCGACCGACGGCCTCGTCATCCAGCTCGATGCCGGCACGCTGACCGGATTCAATGACGGAGACGAGATCTCCTCCTGGATCTCTTCCGTCGGCGGCACGGCCTTCAACACGCACAGCGACACGAGCAAGCCGCAGTACTATTCCAGCGTCGCGAACCTCGGCGGTCAGGCTGCGCTTTACTTCGACACGGACTGTCTTGAGGCTTCCGGAACCTTCGGCATCACCGGCGCGGACGGACGCACGGTCATCGCGGTCTGGGCGGACGCGGTCAACACCGGCGCAAACTACCAGCACATTCTCCACATGGGGAAAAACACCACGGATCAGGCCTACGGGATCTCCGTCAACCGTAAGGACAACACGAACGCCGTCGGCAACCACTCGTGGGGGAACGGAGCCAATGCCGCGCTGAAAGCAACGAGTGCCGGAAACACCGCGGCGTTCACATACGACGGTAAAAAAGACAATTTCATCGTCAACGGCGAGTACGCCGGGAACTGGAGCCGGACGCTCAACACGGCGGCGAACACGACGCTCATCGGTTCCCGTCTCAATCCGGGCGAATCGTCCACGGAAGGTATTAAAGGCTACGTCGCGGAGGTCCTCATCTACGACCGTCCGCTCACCGGCGCGGAAATGCTGGCCGTCAACAGCTACATCAACAGCAAATACTCCCTCGGTATGGCAACCGGGATCGACATGGACCTGACCGGTGCGCAGATCAGCCTCGATTTCGAAAACGGCGATCCCATGACCGGCGGACAGTACGTCGGACTCCTGACGGAAGGGGAAAATACCTCCCTGCGCATCCTCGAATCCACGAAGTCAAGTGCGAGCAATTACGCGTACCTTTCCGGCACGAATAGCGCGACGGGAACGATTTCGGGCACCTACGATCTCCGCTTCACCAACTCGGCGGCCGACGGCGTGAGCTTCATTCTCGCCGGGGATGCCGTGGACGTTACGAATAACTACGAGGATACCCCTGCCGGCGAAACGCCGTTTTTTGCCGGTTCTTTTGGAGTCGGGTACACGGTCTACAGTAAAAATCAGGTCGCTCTTTACTGGGACGGCAAACAGATCGGCACGATCAACACGACGGACGGCAATGCCGCCAACCCGCAGTACAATCTCAAGGGCGGAAACTGGTTCACGACGCAGTTCCAGATCGATTACACGACCGGCGGGTACGGCGCGAACGTGGATCTGGTCCTCTACGATACGGCGACCGGCGGCATCTTCGGCACATGGTCCGGATACGTGGACGGAATGACTCCCGGAAACTCCCAGCTTCTGCTGCGCGGACGCAACGGCGGTCAGACGACCAATGCCGACTTCGATAATATTCAGGTCAAATACGAAAACTTCACGGCGGAAACGCAGACCTGGCTCACCGACAAAAGCGGGAACCTCAATGACGGCGTGAACTGGGAGACCGGAACGGCTCTGCCGGAAAACGCGCTCGGCTACATCACCGGCGGAACGCAGACCATCGGCGGATTCAATCTCCTGAACGGCTCCGATCTGGTCCACTCCGGAGGGACGACGACAGTCTCTTCCGTGCTGAATGTCGGCGGCGGCTCAG
Organism: uncultured Planctomycetaceae bacterium; assembly: GCA_964599445.1. GTDB lineage: Bacteria > Planctomycetota > Planctomycetia > Pirellulales > Thermoguttaceae > RGIG3701. The sequence continues at coordinate 8,524 of CAZRGJ010000046.1, forward strand.
ACCTCAACATCACCGGTGGAACCATGACGGCCAATACGGCGATCCGCATCGGTTCGGATTCCGTCGCTGATGGCTACATCCCCGGAAGCGGGCGGGCTATCGTCACTGTGGACGGCGGAACGCTGGACGCAAAAGGCTACCTTTCTATCGGCTTCAGCGCGGACGGCGTTCTGAACCTGAAAAACGGCTCGATCGTAAAGACCGGCGAAAATGCCATGATCCTCGGCGACTGCGACAACGCGCAGGCCGTCTACAATCAGTTCGGCGGAACGTTCTCGTCTGCCTCGCCGATCCTGATCGGAAACAAACCGGGAAATCAGGCTGAAATGAACATTTCCGGCGGTGAGTTCACCAATGCGAACACCATTTCCGTCGGCATCGCGGCTGGAACGGCAGACGCCGCGCTGAACTTCACCGGCGGAACGGCCGTGACCAAGGGGATCACCGTCCACAAAGGCGGAAAACTCACCGTCGGCAGCGGCGTGAAACTGACCGTCAACTCCGACACCACCCTCGCGCACAGCGGATTGGAAAACCGCTTCGTCATCGGGTTCAATACGAACGACGCGGGAAATAAAGTCGTCATCAGCGAAGGCGCAACGTTCACCTCCAACAAGACGATCGCCATCGGATTCAACGCAGGCTCCTACGGTGAACTCGTCGTCAACGGCACGATGAATCACACGGTCGATCACTTCCTCATCGGCTTCCGCGGCGAAGGAAAAGTCACCGTTTCCGGCAAGAACGCGTCCGTCACGACGAAAAATACTATCCTCGGCGACAACACGGGCGGAAACTGCGTCGGTACGCTGGAGATCCTCGACGGCGCGAAGTTCAACGCTTCCCGCCTCTCCGTCGGCGATAAAAACACCGCGACCGGTACGCTGAAGATCGAAAACAGCACGGCCTCCATCGGCGGCGACATCATCATCGGGAATTCCGGGAATGGTACTGCGGCGATCACCAACTCCACACTCACCGGCACCGGCACGTATGTGGTCGGCGGCGCGGCGAACTCCGGAAAGACGGCGAAAATCGTCATGGATGCATCTACCGCGACCATCTCCAAGGACATCAACGTCGGAAATAACGGGGTCGGGCATATGGAACTCCTCAACGGCACCACGGTCACCACCAACGGCTGTCTCATGGTCGCGAACAATGCGGGAGGATCCGGAAGCACGCTCCTGATCGAGGATTCCACGGTCAATGTCAAGGGCGCCCACCTGATCTTTGCCCGAAACGGCAGCAGCACGGTCACCATGCGCGGCGATTCGGTCATCAATTTCAACGGTACCGGCGTGTGCGGCATCGGCGAGTTCGGCGATAACGGAGTCTTCAACATGGAAGGCGGCACGTACAACGTCAACTCGAATCCGAAATCCTACGACGGATATACTCTGGGACGTTCCTCGATCCAGAATCAGTCCGGCGGAACGATGAACGTCGGAACGAAAGATCTGGCCGTGAATCTGAAAATAAACGGAACGAGCCAGTACAATCTGTCCGGCGGGATCCTTAACGTCAGCGGCACGATGTCCAAAGAGAGCGGCGCGAAATTCACCATGACGAATGACGCGGTCCTGAGCGCGAACAACGTCGCGTTCGACTTTGTGCAGGATGCCGGTATCGTCTCTCCGGGCATCAACTGGGACGGCTCTGACTTCGCCATCGGCACGACGACGTTCCAGAACGGCTACACGCTGAATGACGGCGGAATGATCCAGCTGGAAGTCGATGCGGAAAATGGTCTGGCCGACAAACTCATCGTGGACGGCGCGGCAGTGCTTAACGGCGGAGTCATTGACCTCGTGTACGATCCGGACCTTTTGGCGAACGGAATGGCGTTCGAGATGCTTCAGTTCAACGGCGGCGTGCAGGGGCTGGACAAGATCGAGCTGAATCTTCCGGAAGACGACGACTATTTCTGGAACGTCAGCTGGACGGATGCCGGACTCGTGACCTTCTCCGTGGACGGCAGTGCAGTTCCGGAACCGTCGACCTGGGTACTTTTGCTCGCGGGACTTGGATTGGGCGGATACACGCTGAGGAACCGTAAAAAATAGAGTTTCGGCAGTCTTGCAGTAAAAAGCACAGTAAAAAAAACACACAGGAACGCGCGGTTTCTGTGTGTTTTTCGATTTTGAAAGCGTTCAGATCCGGTTTTCCCGGTCTGTTTCGTTTACTCGGTCAGTCCGGCAGTTTTTTCATCGGAAAGGGTCGCTTCCTGGTAGATCAGGCTGAAACCTTCCTTGAACAGGAAACCGAAGGAGGAGTGGAAGTACTTCTTCACGGCATCGTATTCCGGAAGTTTCGACGCATCGATGGTGAACTGCTCGCCGTTTTCCTTTTTCGTATTTGCCGCGAGGAACTCACCCACCACGGAAGAGTACGTCGCCGCGCTTTCCATGAGCGTTCCGCGTTTGATCATTTCGTAGGTATGCTCGCGGACTCTCTGGGCATTCACGTAATGGAAGGAAACGTACTTCCGGCCGTCAGAGAGTTTTTCCGCTTCTTTTTTTGCGAGTTTGAATTCCGCAGTACCGGTAAGCGGAGGCAGATTTTTGACGGCGGCGTTCTGAAGGTGGTCGATATAATCCGGCTCCGACGCAACGAGCAGATAGCCGTTCCAGACGGTGATGGTCAGCTCGGGGAAACGTTTGTTTTTGACTTCCGTACCGGCAGTCCCTTCTTCGTGCTCTTCATCGACGAGTTTCCAGCGAATATCATCGCCGTTTTCGAGCGTTTCAAATGTCGGCTCTTCGCTCAGGAGAGAATTCAGATTCTCCTTCATTTTCTCCGCATCCTTCAGCGGAACGGCAATGGCGCACCGTTCGCCGTCAAGGGCCGTCGGATTCAGATTTTCGGTAATGAAGAGCATTTTATTTTCGCACAGCGCGAAGATCTCGTTGCGCGAATTCAGCTGGGGACCGTAGGGGTCATTTTCAAACCCGTCGAGGACGTCTTCCCACACGGTATCTTCACCATCGCCGAAGAGCTGGTTGATCAGCGATCCCAGATTGTCGAACAGGGTCAGGAAATCGAGGTTGACGACCCAGACGCCGCCGACCGTACTCGTGACCCAGTCAGGGATCTCCTGATCGGCAGTCTCGTCAAACGCGAGCATTTTGAGAGCTTTCTGCGGTTCATTCGGAATACTCACGACAAAACGCTGGGTCGAATCGTATCCGCGGTGACGGAAAGTATAGACACCGCCGACCGCTTCGATGCCGTCCACGCCGATCTTGCAAAGCAGTTCGGCCGTATCGCGGGTTTCGGCATATTCAGGATCCAGTTCCGTCCGAATGACACGCTGGACCTGCATCAGGCGGATCGGATCGCAGTACCAGATCACATCCGGAAGCACATCGTCGATGATCGATTTGTTGAGGATCTCGAGATAGGAATCCACGTCTGCGAAAGCGGCCAGTGCTTTGTCCGGATCGGCCTTCAGCACGGCATGACGGCTGAGAATGTCTTTCACGACTTCCGCTTTGTCCGAGGCGATGAGGAAGTTTTCCTTCAGAATATAGTAGGCTTTGTGGAACTTCCCGGTTTTGCTGTTCAGGATATTCAGGAAATGGATCTCGGCATTTTCGACTTCCTGCTTCTGATGCTTTCCGCCGTTTGCCTTCACCCGTTCCGCGATCTTCGTCAGAACGGACTGGGTCTCATACTGTTTATCTCCGACATTAATGATGACCGCCACGCCGTAACGGTCCGTTCCGATCTGAATGAGCGACGCAGCGATCTCCGACGCAGCGATCTCTCCAATGTCGTCCAGAGTCACGCCAAGACGGTTCGGGAAGGTGGAAAGATGTTCGGAAAGCTGATTCTGCAGACTTTTGAAGAA
>CAZRGJ010000047.1:0-12321 GCA_964599445.1 uncultured Planctomycetaceae bacterium
ACGACGAGGAAGAAGACGGAGCAGAGAAACCGAAGTCCTTCTTTGGCCGTCTTGCGCAGATCCTGACGGCGTGCTTTGTTCTGCTCGTTTCCATGACGCTCATTTCGTTTTTCATGGGAGAGTTCATTTACCGCGCGATGCTCGACATGACGTTCCATTCGACTGCGCCGAGTGCCGTTTATGCGCATCTGGAAAATGAGCTGATGAAGGAAGCCAAGGGACTTGAGGCGAAACTTGAGCTGGAACAGAAGGAGCAGAAACGGATCCATGAAGTTTGGAAAGATGCGGCGGAAAAACAGGTCGCGGATGCCGATTCGTTCATGGATGCGTGGAGTTCCTGGCGCAGTTCGGTCCGCGAGATCGTGGTTCAGGGAAAACTTTTGGCGGAGACGGACCGGCAGATCCGCGAGGATGAAAAGAAACTGCGCGAGATCAGCGCGGCGATGGGGACAGTCTCCGGTGATACGCTTTTCTATCTGCGCATCAAGCATCTGGTCCGTTTTCTTCTTGGGGGATTCCTTGGGCTGGGAACGTTCCTCGGAATCGCGTGTTTCTGGAGTGAACTTCGCGTGCGTGTCCAGCGGATGCAGAACACGTGCCCGCACTGTCTGTCTGTCAACACGCTCCAGCCGTGCGATGAACATGGAAACCAGCTTCCGGAAGAGTACCAGAAAAGCCCGATGGTCATCTGCACGAAAATGGTTCAGGAGACGCCCTACGAAATGTGCGGGTACCGGTTTGCCCGCGATCTGCGACCGCTGACGAAACTCTCTTTCCCGACGCTCGGCATCCCCCAGGTCGGAAAGACACACTGGCTTACGATGCTTTACTGGGAGATCCGGAATCAGTACTATCCGAAGCTCGGCTTCTCGTGTATTCAGTCCAGCGTAACGGAAGAAATGGACCGCCGTGTGGAAGAGATCATGAACTACCGCATGGGGACGGCCGCGACGCAGAGGGACAGCATTCCGCTTCCGCTCGTCCTGAAGTACCGGGATCGGGACCCGCTTGGACGCAGTGAGATCCTGGCGGATATTTTCGACTACTCCGGCGAGATCACGACGGACGCGGCGAGCGATGACTACCGGCGCGAACGCGCACTGAAGAGCGAGGGATTCCTCTTCTTCCTCGACCCTACCTTCCCCTGGCAACCGCAGGCGGAAGCACTTCGCCGATTCCGAAAAGACCTCAAGTCGATCAAGGGGCTGCGCGGGAAAGAGTCGCTTCATCTTCCAATCGCGGTCTGCCTGACGAAGATAGACCTTCTTCCGCTGGTCAAGTCGCTCGGCGCGGATGCTGAGGGGGAAGCGATCCGGTTCTATGAGGCACTGGGGAGCGTGGATCCGACCGGTCTTGCACTGAACAAAAAAGTCATTGAGGCCCGCAGTGTTCTGACGGATGAACTCCGCAAAAAGATCTGGCCGGACTGGGACATGGAGGCACAGATCAACGATTTGTTTGGCGGTCGATTCCGGTTTTTCCCGCTGACTCCGGTCGGTCTGGACGGCGTGGGGGAATCTGACCTGAGCCAGCGCACGATCGCGCCGTTCGGTTTGGTCGAGCCGCTTGCTTGGCTCCTGGAAATGAGCGGGTACCCGACGCTTGATTCGAAATAGACGCAGTTTTCCGAAATTTTTTTGACGCTTGCTCTTCTGAGACTCCGTACAGCTGGGGGGCTTCGCGGAGAGATCCAGGAGACGAAAGAGCCGAAACGGACTTTAGATGCGAAAGAGTCCGATTTTCCATTTTTTAAATTTGAAAAAAGGTTCCATTATGCCGTGGCCGCTTGCTTCCCATTTCAGTACGATGCTCCAGAAGCCGAACTTTGCGTTCAAGGATCCGGTCCTGAAGAACTCGGAGATCCTTCGGAATGCGCAGGGACAGCCGAAACCGTGGGCAGGAGCTTTCGCCGTCGTGTACAAAGCGACGCTTGAAAACGGCGAGCACCGCGCACTGAGAGTTTTTTCGTCGGAATCTGCGGAGCGTCGCGAGCGGTACGAGCAGATCAGCCAGTACCTTTCGGAGCATCCTCTGAAGTGTCTCGTGAATTTTGAGTACCGTGAGTCCGCGATTCGGTCCACCGACGGCCGATGGTATCCGCTGGTGGTGATGGACTGGGTCGAGGGGCACACGCTCTTTCAATGGGTGGACACGCAGTGCCGGAATCAGAACACGCGGGCATTACGCGTTGCGGCGGACGTATGGACCAAAGTGGTTCGTGAGGTGGAAGATGCGGGGATCGCGCACGGCGACTACCAGCAGGCGAACATTCTAGTGACGGCTGCCGGCCAGATGAAGCTGGTCGACTACGACTGCATGTGCGTTCCGTCTTTGGTCGGACGGCGTAACCTGGAGATCGGCGTGGAACCGTACCAGCACCCCGCACGCGACGGCCAGACGCTTCTTTCGCCGACTCTGGACAGATTTTCTGCCATCATGATCTACCTTGCGCTGAGAGCTTTGGCGGCGGATCCTTCCCTTTGGGACCGCTACGTCATTCAGCTGGACTACGACAAACTGATGTTTCGTCCGGAAGACATTCAGTCGCCGGATGAGAGTGCGCTGATCCGCGATCTGCGTGCCTCGCAGGATCAGGATGTGCGTGAAGTCACGGAGATCCTTCTTCGCAGTGCGCATGGGCCGATCGATGAAGTCGTTTCCCTACAGACGGCCGCAAGCCCGTTTCGCCGGGTCGTCCCGCTGCTGCGTGCGCATCTGTGGAAGGAAGCGGTCGCGATGCTTCAGGAGCTTGGGATCTCGGAGATCTCGGCAGTTCCGGAAGAATTTCGGGAACTTGTGGAGCAGGCGTTTGAGGAGAGCTGGAAAGTGCGTGCGTGGCGCGATTTCCAGACGCTTCCGAAAGAGGTGAACGAGCGGGCAGACCGAGCGGTCGCGCGTGTCTGCAATGACCGCTTTCTTGCAGAATTCCCGGTTCCTCCGGATGTCCGGGAACGTGTTTTGGCAGCGCGAGGCCGCGTCATTCTTCTGGACAGGATCGCGCAGATGATCCAGAATGCGAAACAGACGGTCGTCCTTTCCGGCGAGCGTTCCATGGCGGCACTCGGCAACCACCTGCCGTCGGATTACCAGTACGCCAATCGTGCGCGGGTCCAGCAGGCGAAAAAAGTCTCGGGGATCCTGGACGCTTTGCTCGAAAAGATCAACGCACCGGAACAGGACGAGATCCAGATCGCCGAAGCGTGGACCGTAGTGAAGAAAAATCGGCTTCATGAGCTTCTGAAAGACGAGCAGCGCATTCGTGCGGACCTTGCGTCGATGCGTGCGCCGCGGATCCGGGTCCTTTTGGGGTTTCGGAAATCGACGCCGCTGGATGTACTGGACCGGCAGATCCTCTCGCTTTGGGACGCGAAACTTTTTGAGGACTGCACGCAGGCGATGAAGTACGCGAAACTCTACGATGTCGCGCTTCGCCGCCGCGTCAAACTTTCCCAGCTTGAAGAGGCACTTCAGGAAAACGATCCTGCCGCGACGCAGGCACTTCTGGAGGATCCGCTTCTGAAACACTATCCGTTCCAGGGGGATCTTGGTGCGCGGCTGAAGTACCGTCAGGAACAGTGGGCGCACTCGGAAGGAATGATCGGCGCGATGAATGCGGGAGACGCCGCGGAATTCCAGAAGAAGTTTGACGCCAACGCCCTGCTCCGCGACCCGGAATCGTACGCGGAGGTTTTTCCGGTCATGGAATCGTGGATCCGTGAGCTGATCCTGCCGCTGAACGTGATCGGACTGCGACCAGTTTTCGGCCGGGCGAGCGTCCTTCATGAGGAAAGCGGATGCGTTTCGGTCCGCTGGAACTGGATGCATCCGCGTTTCGGCAATGCGTGCGTCCTCGGAGTCTACGGCGGTAATCTTCTGGATACCGACCGGCCGGAAGACATTTCGATGGCTTTCCAGCAGGAGATCACGCGCAGTGAATGGGAGCAAAGAGGCGGTTTCTTCTCGCTGAGGCCTCTTCCTGCCTGGGGCGGGATGAAGGTCATCGTGTGGGGCATCGTCGATACCGGATTTCGCCGTTTCTTCACTCCGCCGCTGGTTTTGGGGACGATCGAGGTACAGAAAAAGTCCTGGTTTTCGTGGAAAAAGTAGAGGGCTTTCGGGAAAAACGGACGTTTTCTTGCCGCTGAGAACTCGGAAGAGGCCGGAAACGCACGCGAAGGCACACGGAAACCCGCGGGAAGAAAAAGCGCGAAGAGAACGAACGCGAAGAAAAAAGTCGGGCGGATTTGGAAAACTCGGACGAAATTAAAAGAAGAAGGATGCGGAAATGATCCACCAGTTTTATTTTACGCACTGCACGTATGCTTCGTCGGCACTCGAACGGAAGTCGGGAGAAGTGGCGCATCATCCGATGGGATACAGTGTACGTTCTGCTTCGATGAAGGGGGCTGGGCTGCGTGATGTCTTCCGCAGACTGGAACGCTGCGTCTACTTCCATCTGCCGTCGGACACGCCAGCTTCGGAAAAAGGGACGCTGACGGCCAAGGACGCACCGAAACGTCTCCTTTTCCTTCCGGATACGGATTGCGGCCCCGTTCTTCTTCGGCTGGCGTACCGGACGCAGGATACTGCCGGACGGATCGGTTCGTATTTTTGCCATGCGCTGGCGGCGGATCCGCGTGCACTGGCGAAAGCAGTTTCCGGGAACGGAACCGAAAAGGGGAGTGCGGGAACTGCTGGGTATGGAGATCGGGGCGGAGATCCGTTGACGGCGTCTGCTGCACTTCAGCTTTGGGATGCTTCCGGGTGGGTCCAGGAAGATGCCGAATGGTTTCCGCACGATATTCCGGAGCTTTCTTCGCTTTCGGAACTACTTCAGAGCCGTTCGCCGGCGATCGACGAGCGCGTACTGGCGTCTTTTCTGCTGACGGAACCGGGTGGAGAGTTTTTCGACCCGCACGGCATCATCCTTCCGCGGTGGCGCAAAATGCTCGTCTCGGAGCGTCAGCATATTTTCAAAACGGTCCTCTACGGCTTCCGCTCCACGTACGCTCAGGCGGGCGAACCGCTTCTTCTGGCAGCAGAACCGGAAGCGGCGGCCCTCATTTTCTACGGTGTGTGCCGATTTTTTCCGCAGAATCTGACGCGCACCGTGAGTTTTTCGACTTACGAGCCGAACCCTGAGCGTCTCCTCACGAAAATGGCGGCCGTGACGTTTCATGAGCCGGAGAAGACGGACCTGAACGAGGCGGTCTACCAGGGACGGTCTTTTGTGCTGAACACGTGGAACGGTAGGACGTCGGAATTTGACCCGCAGGCGATGACGGCGTCGTACGTCGGCCACGTCTGGAAGCAGTTCCTGGCTGGCGGAATGGCGCAGGTCCAGCTTTTCTGCCAGACTTTCAGCGGAGTCGGGATCTCCAGAATGACGGATCTGAAAGCGATGATGGAGGTGGAAAATGTCTTCCATCAGATCCTGGCGGATGAGGAAGTGGAGTCGGTACCCGGCTCGAAACCGCTTCCGGCGTCCTTGAGCGAGCTTCCGCTCTCTGCGAGTCGCATGGCGGTGACTCTTTTGAAACGGCGTCTTGCGGAGGGACTGACGAAGATCATGGAGCTGCCGTCGTCGGAGTCGGAGACGCGGCTGAAACGGATCGTCGGGAAAGCGGGGCAGTTCCTTTTGCTTGAGCTTCTCGGAACGGGCGGGAATCTTCCGCAGGTCCAGAAAGCGGTCCTTTGGCTGACGGAACGGCTTCCGGAAAAATTTCTTGGGCATTGGCTGAAAAACTCGCCGGCCGGAGATGAATTCAAAGCGAAGATCCTGCGTCGGCGCCTGGAGAAAAACCACGCACTTCCCACAGGCTGCGAATTTCTGTGGAAACTGACGGCTGATTCGGTCGATTCCCTTTCCCATTCCGGAAACGTGGGGCTGGACGCCGGGACCGTTCCGGGTCCCAAACCACCGATCCCGAATGCTGCCGTCCTTCCTGAAATCTTCCAGAAAATGCCGCTGGAACCGCTCTGCGAGTGCTTCCGAAACGAACAGACGGCCGACTTCCGAAAAGAGATGGTAGTCGCCTGTACGCTGGGGATCTCGCGTTTCGTGGAGCGGGAAGGCGCACTGAATGAAAAGGCACTTGAGCTGCGCCGGAAACTCGATGCGTTCATTGCGCAGGTCCCAGAACCCCTTTTTGGCGAGATCTATCGCACGTACGGGAACTGGTTCTTCCTGAACTATCCGGGCGATTCGCATTTCCTCGGTGAAAAATTCACCTGCCTTGAGGAAGAGATCTTCCGGAAAACAGCGGACATTTCCGCAAAACTGGAGATCCTTTTCGACATTCAGGACATTTTGCCGGAGAAGACGGCTCCGCGAGTCCGACGCTGGCGTGCGCTTCAGAAAGCGATGCTCCCCGTCACGACATTTCAGGCGCAGTCCGGCAAAAAGCTTCAGACTCGTGCACTGGAGCAGGCGTGCGAATCCATGGCACAGACGGCGTATGCGGTCTTCGACGACGTGCGTCTTTTGGCTCAGTGCGGCGGACCGGCGGCTTCGCAGTACGCGAAGATCGGAAAGATCTCCAAGGTCCAGCGGAATCTGCTGGCAGAAAAGCAGATGGAGCTGCTCGCGGAACTTTGCCGGCAGTGGTATTCAGCCAACCTTCTTCCGCATGGAAACCGAACGCATGAATGGATGCGCAAGAAACTGAAATTCTACTTTCAGACGCAGTCCTGGAATGCCGCGAAAATGAATCCGCTTGGAAATCAGGCACTCATTTTGATGATTTTGGGAGGGATCGGGATCGGATTGCTCGCGGTCTTCCTTTTCTTCGTCTGTTTTATGGGAAGCGGAAACGGGAAGTCCGGCGAATCGGCAGAGCAGACGGAGATCTCTGCGGATGGAACTTCCGGAGCCGCGGCGGATGGTGCGTGGGACGGAAAGACGGTTCGCGGTACGGAGGATGACGCAGACGACGCAGATGAAGGCGACGCTGACGAAGAAAAAAGCATTGAAAAGGCCGAAAAAAAGAAGGGGAAAGGAAAGAATTCCAGAACCAAAGGCACAAAAAACGCAGCCGGAAACATGGTGCGTCCCGAAGTGCGTGAAGATGGTGCGCCGGCGGAGGAAGCGTACACGTTGGAGACCGGACGTCTTGCCGGTGCTCAGACGGAAAAGGGAAACCCTGATGGCGGGGTGGATGTCCGGGATGAGATGAGCGAGCTGGATTCTGTGGAACAGAATGCGGAACTTGCGGAGAATGTGTCCGAAACGTCTGGGGCTGGGGCAGAATTGGTTTCTGCGGCGAAGTTGGGAAACGAAGCCCCCGGTTCGGAGATCGATGCTTCGGCCTTGGCGATGGGAGTTCCGTACCGTCCGACGCTTCAGGAAACGCTGACGGTCTGGGATCAGGAAATGGAGAAAAACGGGCAGATGCGCCGGGTCTCTCTTTCGATGGTCCCACTGCGGTTTCATGCGGAGGAGATGCCGTATGTCCTGACTGGGAGTCAGCCTATCCGGATGGCAGGCGGATTCACTCCCGAGGAGATGCAGGGTCTTGCGCTGGAGGGTGGGTACGTCCTTTTTGAAGGGACTGCGTATCCGTTTGGTTCGGTCCCGGCCTGCGTCACTGCGCCGCAGAAAATGGATGCGGAGGGCAGCTCGTCGGCTTCCGGTTTTGGCAGTTCGGTTGGAATGGCCGGATCGGTCGGCGATGGAAAGAAACGGCGGAAGCACGTTCTGAAATCGGAGGATCTGGAGACGGTCCACGTAGAAGATGAGCCGGGCGTCCGATTCCATGTGCCGGAGCTCGCCAGAGCGTTGGGAATGGAATCGGCCGTCGTGGAGATGGGAGTGAACTCGGAGGATCTTCCGTGCCTTTACGTGCGCGTGCAGCGCAAGGCGGCGGATACGGGCGAGAGGCAAAAGCGCGGACAGATCGAAGAGGAGCTGAAGGAGCTTGACGGACGAATCGAAGATCTTCAGCGCGTTGTTTCGCTCTGCGAAAAGGAGCTGGCGAAAAAAGTCCGCAGTGAAACCGTCCTGAATGCATTCCGTGAATTGGCGGCGTTCGTCGGCAAGCGGACGGCACTGACCATCCCGTCGGTAGAAGATCCGGCTGACGGAGTGCAGGTCGAGCGTGCCCGTACGGCGCGGGAACGGGTCTTTCGTGAGGAGATCCCAAAACTTTTGGGGCTGGGAAAAGAAAAACTGGTGCGGTATGCGGAGGAACGGTCGGAGCTTTTGAATGGTCTGCCTTCCGAAAATGGATGGACGCCGACGGAGATGCGGATCGTGGAGCGTCTTCAGGGGAAAATGGATCACGGAGCGGGCAAAACGCAGATTTCCGCGCTCTTTTCCGGGAATTTTCTTTTCCGTGTACCGTTCCCGCCGCGTGCACAGGCGTTTCTGGCGTCGGCTGAAGACGTGACTGCGGTGAATGGGAAAGAGATCGGAGAATCGGCTGTCCGGGATGACGGAGATTTGGCGGAGGAGTCCGTTTCGGATCCGTTTGGAGATGCGTCCAGGATTCCGTCGACCGGGATCCAGCCGTTTCCTCTAACGCAGGAAGAACTGGGGACGAAAGTCCGCTTTCTTTCGGAGATAGAAGACTTTTCCGTGAAGACGGACGTGAAGAAAGCCGCGAATCTTCCGCTGGGAGTTTCGGAGTTGGTGAACGTGCGCTTTTTGGCGAATTTTGGAAAGAAAAACGGCGCGTCCGGGTTTTCCGTGACGGCACAGGTACGCCAACTCTGCCGAGGAAAAGCGCGGCCGGTCGTGCAGATCTTCCCGGAATTGCCGGAAGACGGTGCGGAGGTCCAGATCCTGCGGGAAGCGGAGTACGTGCTCGTTTCCTTCCAGCTTCAGCCGAAATCGTCGGCAGGACGCTCCGGGGCACCCATTTACGTGACTCCGTACTATCAGATCCGGCTTGGCGAAGAGGATGAAGAGGAGAGCGGGACCGGCAGCTCGCGGAGAACGGAAGGACGGAAGGGGGAGGGGCGGAGGGTCCTCCTGAATTTCCGTCTCGAAAACGACGCGGTGAAGCGCATCTTGCAGGAAAGCCGGGAATCGGCCTCCCGGGGAACGGGACCTATGGAAACGGATTCTCGTGAGTCGGCTTCTCGGGAGTTTGAAGGCGGAACGGCCTCTACCGGACTTCGGAAACGGACGGCCTCTTCCCGCCGGGAAATTCCGGATACGGGGACGGCCCGTATGGGAGCGCGTTCTGTAGAATGAAACCGGGACTCATTCAGATTCCGGGAAAATGGATCCGGAACGCATTCCGGTTTTGGACGGAGCGGATCCGGTGCCTTAGTCCGATCGGGGCACAAAAAATAGAAATTCAGGAAATCGGTTGATCGATCCTTTAATTAACGAAACAGACCATGAAAAATCGCACGCTTTTTTTGCTTTTGCTGGCACTGTGTCCGCTTGCGGCGCTGACGTTCCTTTCCCTTTTGGATTTTTTCAGTGTGCCGCCGCGTTCCACTCCGGACGACACGCAGCTCCTTCAGTCGATTTCGGTGAATTCGATGTCCCGCCTTGAAGAAGTGAAGACGGTATCCGCGCTGGGCGATGGGCTGAATGAGGTCCATCTGATCCTGCCTCTGGATGCCGGGAATTCGAAATTTCTCGGCAATATGGTCCGGTATGGGGAATTCGCGGAGGATCTGACGTACCTGAAGAACTGGAATGCAGTGCTCGGGAATCTGGCGGACACGCTTCAGCCGCTCCGGAAGGTTACGTCGAAGAGTCTGGCTGACGCGGAAAACGTGACTCGCGAGACGCTGGAGACGTCAGACGGTGCGTCAAAGAGCATTCAGAAAGCGCGAGATCGGATGCGTCGCTACGGTCGGGAGCTTTCGTCGTCTCTGGACTCTTTCTGCGAGAAAAATCCGGATTCTCAGCTCGCATCCAACGGGGCCAACTATCGGTTGAAACTGGAAGAGATGGTCTCTCTCCTTTCGGATCGGATCGACCGTGCGCGGGAGGTCCACAAGCTGAAGGTCTCTTTCCTTGATGCGGAGGACCTTTTAGCGGACGGGCAGTTCATGGATGCGTTTCGGCTGTGCAGCAAGATCCGGGCCAACGAGCTTTTGGACAGTGAATTTCGCCGTGAGGTCTCCGAGACGGGATACGAGGCGCGGACGCGGAGCGCGTTGACGGAACTGGATGAGATCGAGGCGTCGGCCGACGGTCTGGAACGGAAAATGGAGAATATTTTGGTCTTGAACCAGAAGGTCAAGGATGCCGGTAAAGGACTTGAGAAAGAGACGCAGGCGGAGATCGGCGGCGACTACCAGGAGAAAATGTCCGCACTGCTGGTCCGTTTCATTGAGGAATCCTCGATGGAGGAGATCCGTCAAGCAATGGATCTTCTGGAAAAAACGCCGCCGTCCACATTTTCCGCTTCTTTGAAGGAGGCGGGAGACATTCTCCTGAAAGTGAATGAGATGGAGAAGAAAATGCGCGAAGGGACGGGACGCACGGACCGGTTTGAGCAGGTCGATGAACTGCGTGAGAGTCTGCGCGTGACGCTTGCGCAGCTGCTCGCGGACCGTCTGCCGTCGGACGTCTCGGCAAACGAAAAGATCCAGGAAGCCGAAATGCGCGACGGACGGATCCTGACCGGATATTTCAAGGAAGTGCAGGAAAACGGCAAAACGAGTGGGTTCAAGATCTATGTGTCCTACGAGGAATTTCAGAATCCGACGTCCTCGAAGGGAACGACTTCCGTCGATGAATTTCACGTCCTTCCCGGCAAATCGCTTGAGGCTCGGTGTGTGGAAGAGTACCTGGAAGCTCGCGAAAAGCTTTTGAAAGACCCGTCCCGCCGTGCTGCGTGGAACGAATTTCTGGGAAAATGTGAGCGAATGGCCAAAGAGCTGGAAAAATGGGAAGGAAAAGCCGGCGTGAAGCCGAATTTCTCTCTTAAGAAGCCGATGGCGATCGCGAAAGGGACGCTCAAAGATGAAAACTGGAGCATTTGGGAAGCGATTTTTTGACGGCTTTGGTGTTCGGGGGGGGATTCCTCCGAGCATCCGTGAGCTTTTCCTTACGGTGCAGTGATTCCGTTCCCCTCAGTTTAGTGAGTTCCGTTCCCCTCAGTTTAGTGAGTTCCGTTTCCCTCAGTTTAGTGAGTTCCGTTTCCCGAGATTTGGCGGCCCCAGTTGGCTCCAAGTAAGAGGATTGGGCAAAAAAAGCCGGTTCCGGTTTGGAAAATGAAGCCTGCCGCCCGTTTTTTACGATAGAGTGGAAATCCTGAACTTTGGAATTTTTGAGAATTTTTTGGGAAATTTAGAGAATTTGTTGACGAAAAAGGAGTGACCAGATGGCATACTCACAGGAAATCAGTCGGCACAACAAAGCGTGCTTTCTTTTCCTTCTCGACCAGTCGTACTCGATGGAGGAGCCGTTGGGTGCGTCTCAGAATCGGAAGTGCGATGAGCTGGCTTCCGCATTGAACGGCTGGCTTCAGAATATGGCGATCCGTGCCAGCGGCGATTCGGGAATCAAGGACTGGATGGACATTGGGGTCTTTGGTTACCGGACTGATCAGGCAGGGAATCCGATCATAGAATCGGCCCTTCGCGGTCCATTAGCCGGTCGGTCGATCGTGTCGATCACGGACATCGGGATGAATCCGATTCGGATCGATCAGCGGATGCAGGTCATTCCGGATGAGGAGACGGGCGAAGTCATTCAGATCCCGTGCGAAGTGCCGGTCTGGGTCGATCCTGTCGCGGAAGGCGGGACGCCGATGTGCCATATGTTCTACCATGCGCACGAACTCCTTTCGGTTTGGATCCAGGAGCACCCGTACAGTTTTCCGCCAATCGTGGTGCACATTACGGACGGTGAATCTCAGGATGGCGACCCGGTGCCGTACGCCCGGGCACTCACGAGTCTCGCGACCAACGATGGGAACGTTTTGCTGTTCAACTGCCATTTGTCGATGGCGGCGAACGATTCCTTCATGTTTCCGGCGGCACCTACCGGATTCCCGGACCAGCTGGCGTACAATCTGTTTGAAATGTCGAGTATTTTGCCGGAGACGTTCTACCAGCACGCGGTGATGGAAGGGTTTCCGCTTCAGCCTGGCGCACGCGGAATGGCGTTCAACGCGGACATGGTCTGCCTGATCCAGTTCCTGAATATGGGAACGCAGGCTGCACCTGGACTGCGGTAAGACTTTTAGTTTTTAGCTGTTAGCTTTTAGCCAGAAGCTGGCAGCTAAAAGCTAACGAAAAGCCAGGGCTAAATTGGGGGGCTGATTTTGGGGGGAATGAGCCGATTTTGAGTTTTCAGAATGCGTAAGGAATCATGAACAGAGCGTGCGTCATTTTTTTGATCGATGAAGC
>CAZRGJ010000048.1:0-7851 GCA_964599445.1 uncultured Planctomycetaceae bacterium
TTTTAGGGAAAATTGGCCGAAAATGAGTTTTCCCACTGGAAAATTTGACTAAAATCTGGTATATTGGAATCTGCAGTTTGGCGGACAGTGGGAAAAGTCCCTTCGCAGCCTGCCGCTTTGGATCCGAATGCGCGGAAATTGGGGAACCGGTATTTCTGGAGCAAAGTGTTTTGGATTTGAATTTCCGGTGGAGAAAAAATGGCTGAAGCGGTCATGACAGATTATCTTGCCATGCTTGAAAAGTCGCGCCTCTTTGAAAGCAGGGAACAGCTGAACGACCTTCATGCAAGATGGCTGGACACCATTGAGTCGGACGACACAGAAAGTTCTGCGATTTCAGAAGAATCGAAAGAACCGTCGGTCGATTCCGGGGAATCCTGCGGATCCGGAGAGAATCGTGCACCTTCGGAGGATCGCGGATCGAAAGGCGATCGTGCTTCCGAAGATGCCGCATCTTCCGGCGGAAGTGACAGCACGGTCTCTCCGAGTGCCCGGAGATCGGAACCCATAGCCTCTGATCCCATGGCCTCTGCCCCCGCGAACTCAGCACAAACGGACACGGACCGAACTGCGGCAGAAAAAGCCTCAACCGAAAAAGCAGATGCGAAACGCTCCGAAAAAGTACGTCCGGAGGAAGACACGCGGGCCTTTGCATCCTGGCTGATCGAAAACGGGTACATTACCCAATGGCAGTCAGACAATATTTTCGCCGGCAAATACAAAGGGTTCTTTCTCGGAAAATACAAATTGCTCCGCTCGATCGGCGCAGGCGGAATGAGCAGCGTCTATCTGGCAGTCCACACGATCCTTGAGCGGCAGGTCGCGATCAAAGTCCTTCCCAAAAGCCGCGTCACGACGGACTCCTCCTATCTTGAACGCTTTCTTCTGGAAGCCCAGGCCGTCGCGGCACTGGATCATCCGAATATCGTGCGGGCATACGATGTCGATAAAGAAGGGGAAAGTATCCACTATCTCGTCATGGAGTTCATTGACGGTCCGGACCTTCTCTCTTACGTGAAAACAAACGGACCGATGGACATTTACCGGGCCGCGAAGCACATTCGGCAGGCCGCACTGGGACTGCATCATGCTCATCTTGCGGGCCTGATCCACCGCGATATGAAACCGGCGAATCTGCTCGTGGATAAAGAGGACAATGTGCACGTTCTGGACCTCGGTCTCGCACGCTTCACGGACGAAAAACGCACATCGCTGACGCTCACGTACGATGAAAACGTGCTCGGGACGGCCGACTATCTTGCTCCGGAACAGGCGCGCAACAGCCACAATGTGGACGCTCGCGCCGACATTTACGGCCTCGGCTGTACGCTCTACTATCTTCTGCTAGGCCGGGTCCCGTTCCCGGAAGGCACACTGGCTCAGCGTATCGCCGCACACCAGAAACGAATGCCTCCGCGTATTCAGGACGAACGTCCCGAAGTTCCGGACGATCTGGCAGCGATCTGCTGGAAAATGATGGCGAAGGACCCGAATGACCGCCAGCAGAATGCAGAAGAAGTCGCTGATGATCTGACCCGTTTTCTGCTCGAGCATGGACAGAAGGTCGAGGGATTCACCGGCACGCTTTCTTCGCTTCAGCGCAAGAAAAATACTTCCGATGCCCAGGCACACGGTGAGCTTCAGGAGGATGCCCAGAAAGAGCTGGAATCTCTTGGAGAGATCGCCCGGCTTGCCGCTTTGGGACGTCCGGATGAAGGAACTTCTGCCTCCTCTTCCAGTTTGGGTTCCGGGACAAATTCCGCCTTAAAACGGAACTCTGGAAAGGGCTCTCCGAAAAACGGCAAGCCGGAACTGATGCAGATGGCCCAGCGGCTCGGTTCAGCCGCACAGGGCTGGCTGGAACGCGGACGGGAAAAGTTTATGCAGAAAAAAGGAAAGTCTGCGTCTCCTTCCGAATCCTCCGCCGGTCCGATCTCCATTGCGGGGAAAGAAAACGCCGGGAATTCCGGCATTTCGACCATCGATCTGGAAAAAAATATCCAGGGGAGTTCCATCCGCAATACCACTGTGGGCAATTCTTCACTGGCTTCCGCTTCCCGGGTCGCGAGATCCAGCCGGATCCAGAAAAAAGTCCCCATGCAGACCGAATCCCTCATGGACTTCCTGAATCAGGGGAGTGGCGGCAAAGAAACTGCAGATCCATCCAAACCGAACTCGGATGCACTGGCGTCCTTGAACTTCACGGCAGGAACGGATCCGCAGCAGTCCGATTCCAGAACGGCCGTTCCGCAGGGAGGTTCTTCAGTGAAACGTACCGGAACAGGTTCCGCGTCCAAGGTCAATGGCGAAACGTCTTCTGTTTCGCAGACAGGAATGTCTTCCGTTTCCGGCACAGGAAAAAAATCGGGGCGGAAAAAGCAGGAACAGACTCTCGTCATTGGGATCACGGCCGCAATTTTCATCGTTTTGCTCATTCTGGCATTTTTTGTACTTTGATCCGATCGGAAACCTGAAATTTGAAGCGCGGGTTTCAGCGGCCGATTGATTGGAAAGGAGAGAACGGGATCCATGGTAAAATTTCAGAGAGTCATTTTTGATCTGGACGGCACACTGCTCGATTCTTTGGCGGATATTGCGGACAGCGCGAACGCGGCTCTCGAAAAAATGGGATTTCCGGTTCATCCGATCGCAGACTATCGCTATTTTGTCGGTGACGGCGTCCGAATGCTCGTGGAGCGGATCCTTCCGGCCGAAGCTCTGAAAGATCCGCAGATTGCCGCCCAGTGTCTTCAGTTCTACGTCGACGCCTACGCCGTCGGCTGGGATCGAAAGACCCGTCCGTACCCAGGGATCCCGGAACTTCTGGATTCGCTGACAGAACGTGGCTTCAGAAAGGCAGTCTTCTCGAACAAGCCGGCGGAATGCACGGCCCGATGTGTCGAAAAACTTCTCGCGAACTGGACTTTCGATGAAGTCGTCGGACAAAAAGACGGCATCATTCCGAAAAAACCCGACCCGACCGGCGGACTTTGGATCATGGAACGCTGGGGGGCCAAACCGGAAGAGATCCTCTACGTCGGCGATACTTCCACGGACATGGAAACAGCTAAAAATGCGGGATTTGTCTCCGTCGGCGTGACCTGGGGATTCCGTCCCGAGGAAGAATTGAGAAACGCCGGAGCGCGATTCATCGTTCACTCTCCGATCGACATCGTCCCCCTGCTGGATTGACGGTCTCGCCAACCATTTCCTCACCAAAATCAGAGAAAAAGAAGGGCTTTCAGGAATCGCCTTCGTCTGGAATGAGTTTGACTCTTCCGCAGACGGATGCGAGTCCGATTTCCAGGATAGGGAGACGCTCCCAAAGATCAAAATAGCCTCATGGAGCGGAAAGTCTGAAGAATAGGAAAATGTTTTGAAATTTTCAAATTTAATGTTTTTTTCAGCAGAGGAGAAGAAAATGCGATTTTTTCGATCAGGAATGTGGAGTGCCGCGCTGATTTCGGCAATTTTGGCAGGCAGTGCGCTCTGCGATGGAATGCTCTTCGGCAGCGCAGCCAGTGCGGCAGAAAATGAAGAAGCGGTCGAGGGACCGATGCTCATGCCGGGGCATGAAGGAAAAGAGGCACTCCAGGTCGAAAGTTCCCCGTTTGAAGTCGCGGGGGCACGCAAACGGATGAAGGGACTTTACGCAGACTCCTTCCTTTTTCTTCAGGTTCCGCGCCTGAATGAAAAAGGCGAGATCATTCCGGAAACGGACGAAACGGCAGAGATCCCCACGGTGGAACGTCTGAATGATTTCCTGAAATACCAGGAATGGTACGGTGCAGCACCGCCGGATCTGAAAGGAAAATTCGTCCTCATCGAAGTCTGGGCGACCTGGTGCCCGCCGTGTCGCCGTTCGCTCAAAATGCTGAACCACTGGGCGGAAAAATACGGCAACGAGCTGGTCGTCATTTCGATTTGCGAAACAGACCGGAAAGCGATCGATGAAATGCCCGGCGACCTGAAAGGGAAAGACCTCACGCACTATGTCGCCATCGATACGGAAAGACGCTGCGCGAATGCACTGAAAGTTTGGGGGATCCCGCACGCGATCCTCATCGAGCCGATGTACGGTGGAGTCATCTGGGAAGGAATGCCGAATCAGCCGGAATTTGAGCTGACGGATGAGATCATCGAGCGCGTACTTGAAATTGGACGCCGAAACCGCTGAACAATACGGCACAGTCTTCTCTGGAATCGCCAAAGCCAAAGCCTCTCCTTTTTGGGAGAGGCTTTCTTTATGGAAGAACAGAAAAGCCCAGCGACGGCATTCGCCCCAAAAGAGGAGTACGCATCCGCTTTTCAAAAATTTTCCTCGCCGTCTTCTTTTTCCGAGCTTCTCTGTTTTTCTGGTTCCTTTTTCCAGTTTTTCTGGTTCCATTCACCGCCTCGTGCACGTCATTGACTCCTCCGTAGTTCCAGAGATGAGACCTACGGCATTTCAGGAGCGAGGCGGAATGCGTCCGGATCTTCACAGAGTGCAGCATCCGTGAAATTCAGCGGGAAACCGGCTTCAATCTGAAAAACGTGCGCACCGGCAGTCAGCGAGTAGGGCCGATTCGGTTTTCCGTTAAAGACGCGCGACGCGACATTCTGCCAGAGTTCCCCCGTTCCCGGAGGTGCCAGCGAAATAGACTCCCGGGGCTCCTGCGCATCCAGTTTCACGCATTTCCACCGTGTTTTCGGCCCACGGACGAAAAGCCAGTAGTCCCCGTCGTGCGGAACGGAAAATTCTAGTTCTGCGCCATTTTTTACCGGTCGGGCCACCCCATAAACGGCATCTTCGCGGTCTCTTTTCAGCAGTTCGGAATGATTTCGGGAATCAACGGTCACGGAAACGGGGCGCGAAAGTCCATTGGCAGTCCGGATGAGAAACGCGGAGGAATTCTTGCGGGCCTGCTGAACGTTTTCCTGACGGATCTCCACCTCAAGTTCCAGCGAGGCGTTTCCCGGAATCGTGCCGGACTCCGGACGGACCCGGAACGCATTCGCGCCATCCGGCTGCACGATGCGGAAAGAGACCGGCAGTTCGGAAGGATTCCGGACAGCAAAGGCCCGCATTTCCGGGGGTTTCGCTCCATCGTATCGAGGTGTGAGATGCGCAAGCTCCGTTTTGAGTGCCATCGGTCTGTGAGGAACGGCTGAGAGGATCCCCGGCTGGACAGCACCTGGGTCCGGAGATTCAAACGGCGTAAAATTCGGTATGCGTGTGCCAGCTCCGCGTCCCGGCGAGTCTTCTGCCAGCGCGAAAATCCCCCCTTCCGCATTGAGAAATCGCGGTTCCGCAAGCAGCGAGTGCTTTTCCTGCCCGCGTTCCTGAAGTGCCCGGAATTCCTTTTCATTGCGCGGAAGGTAGAGGTTCCAGTCGAAATCGCTCCGCATATTCTGGAAAAACTGCGTCGAAACACAGGATGACGTCAGAGCCAGATTGTTTCGCGCGAACCCCTTGAATGGATGCCGCTCGGCAAGTGCCTCGTATTCTTCCGGAGTTCCTCCCGGACTGCTGAAAGCCGTCCCGTACCCCAAAATCGAATTCTGGATGAAAAACGCGGTTCCCGCGCCAATATTCTGGTAGTTATTCTTGAATCCGGCACCGACCAGCCCAAATTCGTCACCGGGAGCCGCAAAAACATTCCGGAAAAGGCAGCTCGGCCCGCGTTTGCACGGAGCGGTACTGACGCCGCAAAGCAGACCTTCCGTGAGATTCATGAAGAACCGGCAGTTGATCTGTCCGCCGTCAAGTTCCATTCCATCGTCGTTTCCGAATGCAAAATAGTTTCCGTAGATCTCGGCATCCCGACGCACACTGCCGGAATTGCTTCCATTTCCGGCTCCTTCGACCGCGTCATTCCAGCGATGAAGGTCCGAGCCGACGAAATCGTTCCACCGGATGCAGATCTTTTCCGTATCGCCGATGAAAATCGCATTGGGACCGGCAGGATGCGAATAAAACCAGCTGTTCGACGTCGCGCACGGATCATGAATGAAGCAGCGTTCCACTAGGATCGAGGAACTGGAAGCGATCCGGATCCCGCAATCCGTATTCAGAGCTTTTTGAGAATCCGGCAGATAGAATTTCCCGTCGAGATCCGGACGGTGGATCCCCACACGGCCAAATTCCGCAATATCGCAGTTTCGGACCTGAATATTTCGGCTTCGTTCCATCAGGATCCCGCAACGGCGTCCCCCCCGGATCGTCAGACCGTCAAGAATGACGTACTCGGCTTCTTCAAGCCGAACGGTGCTCTCGTGTTCCATTCCGGCATCGAGCACAAATCCAGGCTGAGCGACATAGCGGACGGCCCCTTTTTCCGCAGATCCGCCTTTGGGAACGAAGGGGATCCGGCAGTTTTCCGGACCAAGCACGACCGTTTTCCAAATCGGGACGTTGACCGACTGAGTACGGAAAGTACCAGTCCAGACCTTTTCATCGGAAACCATCGTTTTTTCATTCCGGTCCGCATCCATATGCACAGTCTGGGGATCTGCTTCAAAATTTTCCTTCACCGTCAGACAGAATTCGTAGAGAGTGTCCTCTTCCAGGTTCACCAAAACCCCGCGCAGATCGCGTTCCTCGGAGACATAGACCGGCGAAAGAGCGTCCATCCACGAAGTTTCTGCATTTTGAGCATCTGCGTCCTGAATTTCTGCGTCCGGTGCAGAGAAATTTTGCGCACGGGGACTCTGCATATTTGGCTCCGACTCCGATTCCATCGACACCTTGCGGAATTTCAGCTCGGCAGTCAAGTCCGTATCGCGCACCGCACGGCAATGGTGGAGGTAGAGCGACGCAGACGCAAAACCGGGAACCATTGCCAGTTTGGGAGCAGGAGCCTGCACAGGAGGAAGGTCCAGACGCTCGGGCCCAACGTAAAATTCAGAACAGGAGACCCGCTCGCCAAAGAATTTCTGGCGGCCGTCAAAAACAGTGTGCAGAACAGCACGATTCGCATTTTCCGGCACCTCGCATACGATCCGGCACAAATCGGAATTCCAGCGGTTGCGTGCAGAACAATACTCCGCGATCTTTTCCTCACCGCTGAAAAAGTCAACTTTCAACCATCCGAAATCCACGAAATCCGCCTGAACTCTGGCCGCAAATTCGAATTTCCCAGCGTTTTTCTTTGAGGGATCGGCAGTCTGCGCCGCAAGAAACTCCGCAGGAAGCGCGAGATTCTGTGAAATGAGAAAATCTTCCCCAACGACAGCAAACCGCTCGGCATTTCCGTGCTGAAGATGCGCGTCAAATCGCTCGATCTTTCCCTCTTCGGCAATGAGGTTTTTGAGCAGACCGTCTCCCGACGTAAACTTCCACCCGCTGAGCGTCCCGGGAGGAACGGGCTGAAGCGTGAGTCCTGAAAATTCAGCAGACGTTCCGGCAGGCCGATCCGTCGAAACACGGCACTGAATGAGGATGGAATCCGCATCCCCCGGCGAAAATTGAATGCGGGCATCCGTGGAACCTTTACCGTTCGCGCCGGAACTTAGTCGGCGAAGTTCTTTCCCATTTTTGAAAAATTTGATCTGAAGATAGCCCGCTCGCACAGTGTCGGAGGAGATCGTGCCGCTCAGGATCCATTCAGAATACGACGGAGCGGCGATCGGGAGTTTCTGATTCAGCGAGGAATGATTCCCGCCAGAACGATTCAAAGTGAGCCGGATCCCGCCATCCGTTTTTTCGCACCGTGTGATCGAATCACCATTCCAGTGGAGCGGGAGACTGCGTTCTGCGTCAAAGTTCTGGAAATCCGCATTTTGAAGCTCAAAAGCAGAGAGTCCGGATCCCATCAGCAAGACCCACAGGAGCGGCATCAGGATACCTTGCAGGAATTCGGACTGCCTAAA
>CAZRGJ010000048.1:7861-12245 GCA_964599445.1 uncultured Planctomycetaceae bacterium
TATGCGGAACGGATGGAATTCATGGGAATTTCTCCTGAATGGGAGGGATATTTTCAGGTCAAAGGATCCGGCAGAACAGTTTATCGAGTTCCGTGCAGCTCCAGATCAGGACGGCAGGACGTCCATGCGGGCAATGGTCTGCCGTCGGACAGTGCTGGTATTCGTCGAGCAGCTTGCGCATTTCGTCTTGGGAAAGCGGCTG
Organism: uncultured Planctomycetaceae bacterium; assembly: GCA_964599445.1. Lineage (GTDB taxonomy): Bacteria > Planctomycetota > Planctomycetia > Pirellulales > Thermoguttaceae > RGIG3701. The sequence goes on from CAZRGJ010000048.1 coordinate 8,064, forward strand.
ACCCGCTTTACACGCCGCCTTGCACGCGATCGTGTGGAGCGTATCGTCCATGAATTTTTCCAGCGTCAGAGCACCGCCGCCGGAACGGATGACCTCAAGGATCTCCTGGAGCAGTTCGTCAATACGAAGCCGGTCCTTTTTCTCAAAAGTATAGAGCATGGCGGGAACCGCGTGAACCAGGACGGTGCTTCCGCCAAAGGACTCCACGTGGACCCCCATCGCTTCCAGCTGTTCACGGCGTTCCAGAAGCATCGCGGCCTCCGCGGGACGAAGATCAACGGCTTCAGGAACCAGAAGACGCTGCACTTCCACGGACATGGAATGCATCCGATTTTTCAGACGCTCGTAGAGGATCCGTTCATGCATCGCGTGCTGATCCACGACCATCAGACCTTCCTCGCACTGCGTCACGATGTATCGCTGATGGATCTGGATGATTTTCTGTGAAAATCCAGCCGAACCTATGGTTTCCGAAACACTGTTTCTCCCTATCTCTGCCGCAGATTCCAAAACGGTCTCATCCTGACGGCCATTTTCCGGCCGGGACGACGGAAAGGCCTCACCAAATGCCGGACGACGCGAACGCTGGCCAAATAAGCCGGCCCCAACGTTTCCCGAGACATTTCCGAACGGACTTCCGGAGATCTCGCCAATCGTTTCGCCAGCACGACCCCCCCCTGCACTACTCTCCTCCTGAACTCCGCCGCTGGAACGCGATGCCGTGGAGGAATGCGAGACCGAGGGCATTCCGACAGAAAAGGAGTCGAGGGGAGAAGGGTCCTTAAACGGCTTGAATGGCGGAACGGCTTCCTTCTTCTCTTTCGATGCGGAATCTGTGGAAACCGCACATTCCCTGGCAGAACGAAAGACTCGTCCATCCGCAGAATAGAGTCCCCGAGGCTCAGGCAGAGTCGACGGATCCGCCGGCGTAATGGAATGGGACTCCACCAGCCACGGAAGTCGTGCCGTACGCGGCGAAGGTGCTCCCGGAGTACCGGCAGTTTCCACTCCCGGGTCCGTATTTTCCGGAGCATCAAGATTCCGAAACGTCTCCGTCAGTGAAGGAAGCGGATCTTTGCCCGCCGGCTGACTCCCTCCGACGTACGTCGCCATATTCGTCGAAAGGAACTTCGAGCGCAGCGCGGCAAGAAATTGTCCGTAAATGTTGCTTGAGTCCTGAAATCGGACTTCCATTTTCGTCGGATGCACATTCACGTCGACCATTTCCGGCGGCATGTCGATCTTGAGAAAGCAGATCGGAAAACGATTCTGCGTCAGAAGACCGCGATACGCTTCCAAAAGGGCGTGCTGAAGGGCTCGGTCACGGATCGGACGGCCATTCAGAAAAAGGAACTGCATTTTCGGATTGCTTCGACTGTGATTCGGCCTGGCTGCATAGCCGTAGATCCGGATCCCCTGGTACTCTTTCTCGACGTACAGAAGTGCATCCGCCAGATTTTTTCCCTCAACGTCGCAGATACGCTGGAGCCAGTCTTCGCAGGCCGGCAGATCGTAAACCGAACGCGCATTGTGGCGGAGCGTGAAGTGGATCTGGGGATTCGCCAGCGCAAGACGGATGAAAAACTCGGAAATGTAGCCGAATTCCGTCTGCACCGACTTCAAAAATTTTCTGCGGACCGGCGTATTGAAGAAAAGATTCTTCACGTCGATCTGCGTTCCGGGAGGGCAGCCGCACGGAATCGGTTCATGGTACTCGCCGCCTTCCACACGCAGTTCCATCCCGCTGATCACTTCTTCCGCAGAAAGATCTGACGCCTCACCAACCGTGGGCTTAACGCCGGGATTCACGCGGCTTCTGACGGTCATTTGACTGATCTCGGCGACGCTGGCCATCGCTTCACCGCGAAATCCCATGGTCGAGACACTGAAAAGGTCGCCTTCACTGCGCAATTTGCTCGTTGCGTGACTCGTGACTGCGAGGATCAGATCTTCTGCGTCCATTCCGCATCCATTATCCACGATACGGATCAGATCAATTCCTCCTTTTTCGATCGTGACGTCAATGCGTGTCGAGCCTGCGTCGATGGAATTTTCCATCAGCTCCTTCACCACACTGCCGGGACGCTCAATGACCTCACCGGCAGCGATTTTATTGATGAGATTCGTGGAAAGGCGTTGAATTCTTGGCATTAGGGATCTTTTTCAGGTTAAGGGTCTGCGAAAATCAAAGGAACGGCTTCCGGAAGCTCATGCCGTGCTTTTGTGCCGGAACTCCTACCGGATCCATGCATGAGAGCCGTTCCTGGAGGGAGAATGGACGGCAGGCTCTGGCAGAGATTCAGGTCCAGAGGTTTCTGTCGAGGATCCGGTAATTGATGGCTTCAGCGAGATGGTCGGCCTGAATATTCTCCGAACCGTCCAGATCCGCAATCGTTCGCGCAATACGGAGCACCTTATCGTGTGCGCGGGCCGAAAGACCAAACTGGTGCATTGCGGCACGGAGCTGCTGGATGCTCTGCTGGTCCAGCTGGCAAAACTGACGGATCTGGCGGGTCGTCATCTGCGCATTGTACAGGACACGCCCGGAAGAGGCAGAAGACGCGGTTTCCCGAGCCTCAGATTCCATCGACGGGCAGGAATCCGCCATCGACGGGCGGGAATCAGCATCAGCGGAAATTCCCAAATCAAAGCGCGAATCAAAATTTCTCAGTACATACCCAAAACGCCGAGCCTGGATCTGTCTGGCACGCAGAACATCCCGGCGAATGTCTGCGCTGGAAGTCCCGGTCGACGTCGACGCAACGGACAGTTCCTCGTACGGAACAGCCGGAACTTCCACATGAATGTCGATCCGGTCGAGAAGCGGACCGCTGATTTTCGACATGTACCGCTCGATCATCGGGACCGAGCAATTACACTGGCGGCGCAGATCACCGCGGAATCCGCACGGACACGGGTTCATGGCGGCGATGAGCATGAAGTCGCTTGGAAAAGTCGCGGTCGCCTGAGCGCGGGAGATCGTGACCTCACGGTCCTCAAGCGGCTGACGGAGCACCTCAAGCGTACGGCGGCTGAATTCGGGAAGTTCATCCAGGAAGAGAACTCCGTTGTGCGCAAGTGAGATCTCGCCGGGCGCGGGGACGCTTCCGCCGCCGACCATACCGGAATCGCTGATCGTATGGTGCGGAGAACGGAACGGACGCCGAACGATCAGAGGGGTGTGGGAGGAGATCTTCCCCATCGAACTGTAGATGCGCGTCGTTTCGACCGATTCGGAGGGCAAAAGCTCCGGAAGAACACTGGGAAGCCGTTTTGCCAGCATCGTTTTCCCGGAACCAGGCGGACCGATCATGAGCATATTGTGCGCACCGGCAGCCGCGATCATCATGGCGCGCTTAGCCATTTCTTGTCCCCGAACGTCCGCAAAATCCAGATCATACTGCGAATGGGCCGCGTAGATCTCCTCCAGCCGGGAGGGGGACGGATCGATCTCAAGATCGCCAAGAATGAACGCAAGAAGCTGCGAGATACTCGATACCGGGATCACTTCGATCGATTCCACGACGGCCGCCTCTGCCGCATTTTCAGCCGGAAGGATCAAACCGCGAAGCCGGGGATTGCGTGTCCGGAGCTTCTCGCACGCCAGTGCCATCGAAAGTGCTCCGCGGACCGGACGAAGCTGACCGTCAAGGGCCAGTTCTCCAACCATGACGTACTCATAAAGACGCTCAAACGGCACCTGCCCCTGCCCGGCCAGAAGACCGATCGCGATCGGAAGATCAAACGACGCAGCCTGCTTGTGCATTTCTGCCGGCGCAAGGTTGATCAGAATAGAATTCCCAGGTGTCGTGAACCCGGAATTTTCCAGTGCACGCATGACTCGCTGAATGCTTTCCTTCACGACCTGAGACGGAAGACCAACGAGCGTAACGGCGGAATTCCCATGGCAGATGTCGATCTCCACGTCTACCGGAAGGGCGTCGATTCCACTAAGTGTAAGGGTTTGGAGTTTTGCGAGCATGGATCTGACGGCGGAATGAAAGGAACGGAAATGAAAAAGGACGTTGAACCGCATCTGAAATCCAGACGCAGGATGTTTTGGGGAAACTCCACTCTTGGGGAAACTCCACTCTTGGGGAAACTCCACTCTTGGGGAAACTCCACTCTTGGGGAAACTCCACTCTTGGGGAAACTCCACTCTTGGGGAAACTCCACTCTTGG
>CAZRGJ010000049.1:0-11911 GCA_964599445.1 uncultured Planctomycetaceae bacterium
TTCCGTTCCGTCTTCAAGATAGACTCTCTGCGTCTGTGCCGAAAGCAGGGACGCGGTAGATGTCCCCACAGCCGGCGCAGTCTGCGAGGAGACCGGGACGGCGGATGGAGCGTAATTCACCGACGCAAATCCGGACGGAACCGTATTCGCCGCGACGGTATCGGAGACCACGACGGCATTCTGCGGAACCATGGCACCGGCGTAGAGATTCGGGCCTGCCGCATAAGCAGGATCCTGAACCATTCCGGGAGCCGGAGCGGAGGCGGACGCATTCAGGTAAAAGTCGTTCTGTGCGTAGATCGGATCGATCGGAGCCGCAGCGGGAACCGTACCATATCCGAATGCCATCGGGGCCGGAAGCGGACGATTCCAAAGCAGGAATCCAACGGTCCGAACACTGCCGCGGGCCACGAGTCCCGTTCCGACGACCGCAGCACGGCCTGTCTGGAAAGCGACTCGCCCAGTGAGGCGGACGGCATCCGCCGCAAGCGGGATCAGACCCGGCCAAACGCCGCCGTAGGGACCACATCCCAATCCGCACGGACCGCACAAACCAGGGCCGCAGGGATCGCAGGGAAGGCACGGATCTCCGCAGGGAAGGCATGGATCACCGCAGGGGACTCCGCAGTCTGCACCGACCGGATACCCTGCCGTCTGCGGGTAAGCCATCCCACTGACTTCCGGAGCCGCAACAAGAACAGAATCATTCACTGGACGCGGAGCCGGAGTCGGGATCGTCTCCATCGCAGACGCATTCACCGGGATCATCTGCGTCGAGGAAACCGGAACGGCTTTCCAGCCGCTGTCGCGATTTACGAGTGCTTCGGAAACTCCGGCAGACGAAACGTTCTGCTCTGCCGTACGGCCGGCATACGCACTGTTCTGGCAAGTCCTGGGAGCCGCGTCATCGAAACCGATCCCCATCTTTTCCGCATTCTGCTGAGCCCGAATGTATCCCGGGACCGTATCCGACGGAGCGTAATTCGCGCGGTAGTGAAGTGTCCCGACAGACCGGGTCTTCCGGATCGGTTCTTCATACTGGACAGGCTGAACGGTCGGCTGGACCATCGGCTGATCCTGAATCGGCTGCGCGTAAGTCTGCGAAACAGGCTGGACCGCGTAAGTCTGCGGAACGCTTTGCGCATACGTCTGTATCTGGACCGGTTCCTGTGCCGAAGTCACCGTGATCCCCTTCTTGCAGGATGAACATCCGCCGGACTGATACGGACCACGGTTCACCGGGACGGAGTAGAATCCGTTTTCCGGCTGACCGGCATTCATTTTGATCGGGCCATACGGCGCACCGGCATTCACGAGCTGGTAGCTGCGCAGGCCTGTGCCGATCGAATTCGAGGAATGAGCGACCGTTTCCCCCATGATGTCGCATTTCGGGCAGGCCGTCCGCCAGCTTTTGCGCAGTTCGTCAATGACGCGCTCGCTGCATCCAGGTCCCTGCCAGTAGCTCGGACCGTTCCAGATCCGCGCAAAGATCCCGCCTCCACAGGGAGTCCCCAGGCACGGGAACGGCAGGCACGGGAAACATGGACCCGCAAAACACGGACCCGGGAGGCACGGTCCCACAGCGCAGGGATCGCACGAAACGCCGCACGGTTCGGCAGCACACGGAGCCGCAAGTCCCACGCCGCGATTGCCGCAATTCCCATCCGCACAGTCGCCATTCAGACCATAGTATCCTGCCTGATTCGCGTAGATCGGCGTACCGCCGCGATCGGTCGGAACGACAGGAACACCCGGTCCCGCCATTTGGGCGTGAACGCTGAATGCAGCGGTACCGAAAACGGAGACCGCTAACAGAACAGCAATTTTACTCAAATTTCTCTTCATGATTTTGCTTCCTTCCAAGCTGGACCGGTTTTTAATATCCCGGCCGCAAAAACACACTTCCGGAATGCATCTTTTCCGCACACTGAAAATTTCTTTCTCAAAAACCATCTTCCCGACGGTTCACGGATGATTTCAGGGGATCGCTATCGAATGGACCTCCGGTACGGAGACACTCCATTTCTTTTATCGTCAAACTGGCCGTCAAAATTAACAAAAAAGCAAAATCTTCGAAAATCTGCAAAAAACACCCAATCGTAAAAATTTATTCATCTTGCGCACAATACCAACTCCATTTGGGATTTCTACTGCAGACACAAAAACATCAAAACATCAGAAACATCAAAAAGTTTTTGAAGAGAGAGTCTGAGAGGGAAACAATTTTCAAAATGTTTCCCTCTCACGAGCGTCCATGACATGATGGGCAGCCAGACGGCTCTCGGAGAGTGCCGTCGTGCGTGGGACCTTTAGCCGAAAAACTCCACCATTGAATCCACAGAAGGTCTGCAGAAACACACGAGAGAATAAAAAGCCTTTTGCACCGAAGGAGAGCGCCTCGCAGGTTAAGGAGTTTGCGCGGATTCTTTTTCGCGCAAAGGAGGTTTAGGAGTGCGCGTCCGCACATTTAGCCTCCCCTTTTAGGGGAGGGGGACCGCCGAAGGCGGTGGAAGGGTTTCGTGCGTTTTTTTACGGACTTGAGGTTTCCGGAAGGTCCGCCAAACCACCCCGTCAGACCTTCGGTCTGCCACCCCTCCTGGGAGGAGGGGCTCTTGAGTGCGCGTCCGCGCCAGTGACCAACGGGAACGGGTTCATGCCTGTGCGCGGAAGCGCAGTCTGCCCGTCGCAGCTCGCGGCCCTTCAAAAACTTTTTGATGTTTTTCCGTTTTGGTGTTCCGTTGCCGGATGAACTCATTTTTTCGTCTGGCATCTCTCCATTTTCCAGCGTTGAACGGCTTCCCGGACCGCTTCGGCCGAGCGTGTGCTGATGGTCTGAAACGTCGCGCCTCGGTAGAGGAGGATTGACTGGTCAGGCAGGTACTGATTTTGATTGTCCCAGATCGAATTGCTGTACTCATAGCTGGAAATTAGCGCGAAAAATCCCCAGCCGTCCAGACCATAGCGAAGCGCAAAGTCTTTCATTCCCAGCATTTCATACGGCATGGACGGGGCCATATCGTGTCCGCAGGGGGTCGAGTATCCCATGAGAAGATCGAATTTCGGTCCTTCTTCACGGCGCAGTTGGCGAGCGTACGCCTCATTTCGTCCGCCGTCGGTGAGGAAGTGGTTCTGGTACGGACAGAAACACTGGACGTATGGCGTCATTTTCATCATACTTTCCGGTCCCGCACCTTCGATCTCGCCCGGATTGACCCAGATACGGATCTTCTGATTCGCGGCACGAAATGCTTTCGCCAGCTCGACCCAGCGATCGGATCTTGCGTTTCCCGGTTCGTCCATGAAGCTCCACGCCCACTGCGTATGCGGGATCCCGTAGGAGGTAAACCAGTTCTCCACCTGCGCGATGTGGTCCGGAGCGACCTCCTCATCGTTCATAGTCAGCCAGAGGCGGATACCGTATTTTTGGGACTCTTCTGCGGGAAGGACGACGCCGCTGACGACATTCAGTCCGAGATCCGCGAAACGTTCCCAGCAGGAAATCGTATTGAACGGTCTTGCCCAGCCGAAAACCAGCGGGACGTGCGTCTGCGGAAGTATACCGCGGCGGCGGACGGCAAGCGAAAAGGTCTTGCCTTCCACAGAGATCCGGATGTCTTCATCGCCGGAAACTTTTCGGCCGTCGACGGTCAGCCAAAGACTCGCGGTTTCTCCCGGCGGGACGGTGATGCTGCGGCGTTTCAGAAGCGGGACCGGCTGCCAGCCGTAGCGGTCTGTCTGGACGTAGGCCGGAAGACGCCACGAGACCAGACCAGCCGGGTCGCCGTGGATCTCCGGAGTGAATGTGCGCGGCTGCGGCGAATCGTTCCTCACGTGAAGAAGAAGCGTCTCGACGCAGTCTTTTCGAAGTTCCAGCTCAAGCGGCGCAAGACCTTCTCCGGATTTGGGTACGCTCAGGCGCGAGAACGGGAGCCACGGGTCTGCCTGACGCCAAACGTGCAGCGTTTTTTCCGAGTCGAGCGGCGGGAGTATTTCTCCGTGTCCTTCCGGCATAAAATTCAGGTCGTCCGTGAGGATCAGAGCATCAAAATGCCGGTACGTTTGACCTGGAACTTCTTTGAAAAGGCGCAGGGTGTGCGTCCCCTTTTTCAGCGGGAGACGCAGCGGGAGCCAGTTTTCGCCGGGCCGGGAGCCGTTAAACACTGCATCGTGCGCAAATTTCATTTCCCCGACTGTCTTTCCCTGAGGATCCAGGACTTTCAGACCATACGGAGCCAGGTATCCGTTAATTTCCGAGTACCGGCACCAGAGTCGGAAAATACCGTCGTGCGGGACTTTCACCGTCGTTTCGGCTTCCGCGAGTCCGCCGCCGTAGTCTGCCAGAAGTTCTCGTCCGCCGGACGCATTTGCCGCGTGCTGAACGCTCCAGGAATTCCCACCGTTTCCGAGGATCTGAAAATCTTCCGCTTCGATCTTGAGCGTAAATGCGCTGCGGTCTGCCGACGCGAAAAAGTCTTTCATGCGTTTCTTTTCGTCCGCGACCTGACGGGGCGTGCCGATCAGGTTGGATTCCGGATCGAACCAGACCATTTCCGCCATGCGTTCCGCTTCGACGCCATCGAAACGGCCTTCCAGAAGAGCGTTGAGGAACGCTTTGCGCCATTTGTTCCAGAGAGGATAAAGTTCTGTTTCTTTCGGCAGATCCATTGGCCGGCGGACGAGCAGTTCCCGCGCCTCGAGCGATTCCCGGCAGAGTGGAACGTTGGCCGTGAGGATGGTTTCTGTTCTCTCCGGTTTTTCTGCGCGTTCTGGTTTTTTGGGGACTGCGAAGGGATCCTGCGTCAGTGCGATCGCGGCGAGTCTCCTCGGAGCGTACGGTCCTCCGTGGATCATGCCGGAGATCGTGAGCGTCCGCGTTCCGGCTTCAAGCCAGACCAGCGGGGAACTTTCCCATCGGAAACCGGTTGGTTCTGCACTGAAATTCGGCAGCGGGGCGGAGCGTCTCGCGAGTTCCGCAAAATCAAAACGGTGCGAGATCACGTTCTGCGCCACGCTCTGGAATCGATTTTCCACGTCGGCGAGCCGTTCGTCTTCCAGTTCCGCGAGAAAACTGGCAGTCGTTCCCTGAATGTGGAAATAACGTGCCCAGATGCGGTAGAATCCGTCGCTCGGGATCTCGATGGCGACGCGGCACCATTGCGTTCCGTGACCTGCCGGCATGGTGAGGACCGGTTCGTTTTCCGGCCCGGCGGCTTCCAGAGTCCACCCGCAGTTGGGACGCTCCGCGAAAGCCTGCGGCATGACCCAGATGACGGGGACTTCATCCGGAAGGCGGCAGAGAGCCGGTTTTTCAAGAATCTGCGTCCGAAATTCAGGATCCGAATCGCAGAAATTGAGAAAATGCCTCAGACTGACTTCCGTCCCGCCGAGCCGATCCCAGCAGAGTTCATCCGGTTCGTCCTCAAAACCGGAGGCAAAAACCGGAATCGTCAACAAAAAAAACAGTACTGCGGACAAATACGATCGGATCTTTTTCATGGCGGATCCCTTAAAATATGGGTACTTTGTGCTGTTCGCGGTTAGCTATTGGCTAGAAGCTGGAAGCTGATCGCAGGTAGTCCAGAAACGCCCGGCAGCCTTCAGAAATGTCGGCGTACGCAATGTCGAAACGGTCGGTATACCATGGATCCGCCACGTCTTCGTTTCGTCCGGCAAATTCCAAAAGACGGCGTATTTTGTGCTGGGGATCCTGGCCGAGGATCCGTTTCGCGTTCCGAACGTTGTGCGAATCCATCATGAGGAACCAATCGTATTTTTCGTAATCCGATTTTTTAAGCTGCACGGAGTACTTTCCTGCGCATTTCAGACCGTGCCGTGCCAATTCTGCCGCGGCGGGCGGGTAGACCGGATTTCCAAGTTCTTCCGTACAGGTCGCGCTGGAGGCGATCTCGAATTCCGCACCTGATCCCTCTTTCGCGACGAGGTCCTTAAAAATAAACTCCGCCATCGGCGAGCGGCAGATGTTGCCGTGGCAGACGAACATAATCTTCAGCATATTTTCGTCCTTGATCTCAAAACAAAATTCTGAATAAAATCGCGCGGCGATACAGAACACGTGCCGAAGTTTCGGTCAGATCCTTCGGCACATGCGAAAATTTAACGTTCAGTCTGGCGTTCAGAAATGTTCTGTCATTTCGGCGTCCAGTCAGACAGTTTCTGCCCTTCTGGATTTTTTCTGCCGAATACCGAGCATTCCGAAAACGCCGAGCGAAAGCAGGATCCACGCGGAAGGTTCCGGGAGGTTCGAAAGTGCGAAACTGGCGCCATTCTGAAGGTTGAAGGCGGTCAAATCGTAGTTCATGTACACGAGACCGTCCGCATCAAGCATCAGATCCGAGAACATCAGAGCACCGCCGAGATCCGTGACCTTCACATTTTGCCCGGCTTCTTCCGACTGAATTTCCAGCCAGGAGATCAGTTCGTCCACGTCGCCTTCCCCTTCGAGACCGACTGTCAGCGAGAAAATTTCGTTCGCGCCGCCGGTGATTTTGATCCAGCCCGCTTCGTCAAAATGTCCGGACGCAAAGGCGTCGTTTCCGGAAACGGCAGCCTCCGCAATACGTTTTTCATCCAGGACCAGTTCGATCTTTTGGCCGTTCTGCTGAACGTTCCAGACCCCTTCCATCTCGACTGCCTTGGGTGCCCACGTGAGAGTACCGCCGGAGGTGAGGATCGTCTGGGTAGTCGTCAGGTCATTTGCAAGCAGGATGCCGTCGCAGGAGTAGCCGGTCGTGTCGATCAGGACCGTACTGTTGACCGTCGCGTTTCCGCTGAGCGTGATGTTCGTGAGTGCTGGTTTTGCCGAACCATCCGCGTTGAGGGCAAGTCCGTCGGAAATGTAGTTCACGTTTCCGCCGGCTTTCGCGTTCATGGTCTGCGCGCTGATGAGGGCATCGCTTCCGTAAATGTTCAGCGTGCCGCCGCGAGAGCCGTGAGCGACCTGGATCTCGCCTTTCACGCTGACTGTTCCGCCGGAAATGTTGGCAGCCGCATTGTAGTTATGTCCGATGCGGAAGTTTTGTTCGCCGTTCCCGATCAGAAGCGTTCCGCCGGTCATGTCGAAGGTGCAGATGCCGCCGTCCGCGCCGTTCTGTCCCAGAGAGAGCCAGAGCGTGTCGATCGTTCCGGACTTGAGCTGCACGAGGTTTCCGATGCCGCCGTTTGCTGAGGTGGAGCGGACGACGAGGTTGCCTTTGTTGTGCTGATCGTACGTTCCGCCGTCCACGATGAGTTTCACGACGGCCGCCTGATTATGTCCGACGAGGAAATCGGCATTCGGACCGTAGAGCGTTCCGCCGGTAACGTTGATGACCGCATTGGCATTCGCACCGTCGCCGACGTAAGCGGTTCCATTTATGGTGAGCTGTCCGCCGGAAATATTCACGACGGACTTGGCGTTAGTGCCGTGTGCGATAGCGATTTGATTCTTGAAAGCTGCCGTTCCGCCGCTGATGTTCACTTCGGACGTTCCGCCATGCACAGAGACGTAGACCTTTTTGTTCGCGGTGAACGTGCCATTCTCGCTGACGTTGAGTGCGCCTTTTCCGTTGCTCCCGTGCCCGACATAGGATTCCGCGTTGAAAGTGACGACGCCATTCCCGCCGACGTTCAGAACGCCGTTTCCGCCGCCGTTATTTTTTCCATTGAATCCGACGTAGGCTGTACTGGAAAACACGGCAGTACCTCCGTTGACGGTGAGGGTACTTGGGTGGGTCGGAGCACCGCTCGTGTTATTTGACTCATTGGCACTGATGTAAAGAGTCTTTGAGTCGAGCGTACCGCCGGTCATCGTGACGCTCGAATCTTTTGACTGTGCCGGAAAATATCCGATGTACAGATTTTCTAGATTGACGTCTGCCGTTCCGGAAATGTTCATCGTTCCTTTCCCGCGGCGTCCGACGATAAAATTCTGCGTGATCGAGTTGATCGTTCCGCCGGAGATATTGTACGTGCCTTCGCTTCCTTCGCCGATATTGAGCCAGGTGTTGATGTTGGTGATCGTCACCGTACCGCCGGTCTGATTCAGCACTGCATTGGAACCGCCGCTTCCGATGTACGCATCTGCGCCTTTGAGTTCCAGCGTGGAACCGTCTCGGACCGTGACCGAACCGCTTTTCCCCGACACCGCCGCAATGTACAGCCGATTGTCGAACGTCGCCGACCCGCCGGCAAGATCCAGAGTCCCGCCGCTGATCCGGAAATCGCCGCTTTTCGTGGTTTTTCCGGAAGGAACGACGATCGTGTCATCGGCAGCTGGAACGCGCGTTGAGGCCGTGCCGTTGATGAGCCAGTTGGACGCGGTATCCCACGCGCTGTCCGAGCCGTTCCAGGTGATCGTCTCCGCAGAGGTGTACGCGGCAGGCACAGCGAGACAGCCCGCACAAAGGCAAATACGGCTGAGTTTTTTCAAAATTCGACGGTTCTTGCGATCCATAAATCACACCTTGTATATGGTTAAGCGTAAATAAAATACGGCTGACAAACGGGGCACGGTCTGTCGGAAACTCAGGATTTCCCGGAAATTTCTTCACCAAAAGATGAGTAAACCAAAAATCCCGAACATAATAAAATCATTTTACTCCAAAAAAACATACAGTAAACCAAAAAAGCGATATTTTTCCTGTTTTTTTTTGAAATCTGTTTTTCGTTGTGGCGGTGAAACGGATTTTGACGGATACTCAGGGACCTTTCCTAAAACTCGATGCCTTCCGTATCGCCGAACTCTAAAACTTCTCTCTCTGCGTCCTCTGCGAAACCTTCGTGCCTTTGCGCCTCTGCATCTTTGCGCGAAAAGGGATCCGCGTGAATTTCCAAACCGGTGTGGAGCCTTCTTTCGGCGCAGAGTCCGTCAAAAAAGGAACGAACCCCTTCCATCGCCTTCAACAGTTCCCCTCCCCTAAAAGGGGAGGCACACAAGAAGCCCCTCCTCCTCGGAGGGGTGGCTCGCGCAGCGAGACAGGGTGGTTTGGAGTACGGCGATACGGTGCGCTTGCGCACATTCGCCGCGTGGAAGCGGGAAAAAACTTGAAATCCGGCCGAAAGGCTGACGCAAAACGTCAACTCCCGGTGAATGGCCTACGGCCTGTATCGCCGAATATCAAAGCGGCAAAGGTCACTCCGTGACCGTATTGCTGCACTCCAAATTTCCCTCCCAGGAGGTGTGGCTTGCGCAGCGAGACGGGGTGGTTTGGTGGACCTTCCGGAAACCTCAAGTCCGTAAAAAAACGCCGCGAAACCCTTCCACCGCCTGCGGCAGTCCCCCTCCCCTAAAAGGGGAGACTGAATGTGCGGATGCGCACTCAAAAACTCGAATAAAATTTTTGATTTTGGGAATTTTTAAGTCGCTTCATTAAATCCGCATTTTTTTCGTGAATTGCGCGTCGAAAATCTGTGTTTTGCCATGCCTTTTCTGAGTCGTTCGGTGTTGAAAAAATCGCGAAGCAGGAGTTCCCCCCCCCTTGACATTTTGCGGGACGTGCGATAAAATAAAAATGCGGTTTTCCGTGAATTTTAGTTTTGTTTTAAAATTTCCTTCCGCCTGATTCTGGAGTCCCACATGAAAGTGTTTTTAAAGAAATTTACGGTTCTGTTTTGGTGCCTGATTGCGTTTTTGGGGGTATTTTTCGGTCGGGAAGCGAGCGCACAGGATGATGTTCTCTTCCAGATCGGTTTTTCGGATGCCCGGTGCAGTGAGTTTGGCTATGTGAAATGGGAGGATTTTTTCGATAAAGACGTCCCCATTCGCCGATACGTCGTGGGAAAAAGCCGTCCGCGCGATTGGTACCGCAGCCACAACAGCACGCGGGACTGGAAAGCCGCGGGGCGTTCGTTCTATTCCGTGATCGAGTTTGAGGCGAAAAAGGACTACTCCGTTCCGCTCTATTTCGTCGCGGCGACGTGCTATGGCCATTCGACGGAGCCTTCGCAGGTAGAGCTGACTGTGAACGGCACGAAACTGGAACCGAAACGCGTGATCCCCGGCCCGCCGAAGTTCCCGAAATTCAATGCCTCAACGGACAAAGGGTGGCCGGAGCACATGACGATCCGGATTCCGGAGAATCTGGTGAAGGCAGGGAAAAATGAAATCAGGATGCGTCTTTTTGACGGAAGCTGGGCGTACTGGGACTATCTGGCGCTCCGCGAGAAGGACGAGCCGATCCCGTACGACTCTTTCGAGGGATTTCCGAAAAAAGTCCGTGCGCCCGGCGGTCCGATGGAAGACGTGAAGGAGCTTCTCTTCGCGGTCCGGAAACCGAGCAATGACGGACACTGGTACGCCAACTTCGGGTACTATGCGTGCGACACGAATGCGTTTCCGTTCCCGCTCGGGCAGGGCGGCGCGCTGAAGATCCTGGATCTCGACACGGGCGAGGTCCGGACGGTTTTTGAGGACCCGAACGGCAACGTGCGCGACCCGCAGATACACTACGACGGCAAGAAGTGTATTTTCTCGTACCTGAAAGCCGGAACTCGCCACTACAATCTGTACGAGATCAATCTGGACGGCACGGGGCTGCGTCAGATCACCAGCGGAAACTGGGACGACATTGAGCCGGCGTACCTGCCCAACGGCGACATCGTGTTCCCGTCGAGCCGAGCGAAACGCTGGGTCCAGTGCTGGCTGACCGGCGTGGCGACACTTCATCGATGCGGACCAAACGGGGAGAATATCCGGATGATCTCCGCGAATCCGGAGCAGGAAAACACGCCATGGGTCCTTCCGAACGGCCAGATCCTCTACATGCGGTGGGAGTACATTGACCGCTCGCAGGTCCACTACCATCATCTCTGGACCGCGAATCCGGACGGCACGAAACACCAGATCTACTATGGAAATCAGACGCCGGGCATCTGCATGCTGGGCGCGAAACCGATCCGCTACCGGAAGGATGTTCCGCCGGAAGAACGGAATTTCGCGATCGTTTCGACTTTCTCGCCGGGGCACGGCCGACGCGAACACTATGGAACCGTCACGCTCGTTGATCCGCGAAAAGGACCGGACGCTCCGGAAGGCGTGCGTGCGATCTCGACGAATTCCAATTACGCGGATCCGTGGGCGTTTTCGGAGGACTGTTTCGTTTGCGTTCAGAATACGCAGGTCATCCTCATGGACGGCGACGGCCGGACGGTCCCGCTCTACACGCTGCCGCAGGAGCAGATCGACCAGGGATTCTGGGTCGCGGACGTTCAGCCGGTCATTCCGCGTGAGCGTGAGGAGATCATTGCCGACGTGACGGACCCGAACGCGAAGACGGGTTTCATGGCACTGGCGAATCTCTACCAGGGGCGGCAGATGATGGATCTTCCCAAAGGGACGGTCAAGGAACTGCTCGTGATGGAAGCACTTCCGATCCCGGTCCACTTCAACGGCGGGATGATGAGCGTTTCGTCAGGCGGAACGTTCAGCCTCACCCGGCTCGTCGGGACGGTCCCGGTGAACGAAGACGGCTCGGCATTCATGGAACTGCCGGCTGGAAAGGCGCTTTTCTTCATTGCGCTTGACGCGGAAGGAAAGGCAGTGAAGCGGATGCATAGTTTCACGTCGCTCATGCCCGGCGAAACGAATCTCTGCATCGGCTGCCATGAAGAGCGGACGATGACTCCGACGGCGCAGGATAGACTCCAGTTCATGAAGGCGATGAGCGCACCGGCTTCTGTCCCGAAGAAGGTCGAGGGCGTTCCGGAAGTCTTTGACTATTTCCGCGACATCGTGCCGATCATCGACCGCCACTGCCTGGAGTGCCATAATTCCAAACGCCGTGAAGGAAACGCGGACCTGAACAGCGACCTGCGTCCGAGTGCCTTCGTCCAGTCGTTCAGCTACTTCAGCTACCATAAAATGCTCGGCGACAATCGGAACCGCCCGATGAGCAATTTCAAACCGTACGAGATC
>CAZRGJ010000050.1:0-2289 GCA_964599445.1 uncultured Planctomycetaceae bacterium
TTTTGCTGACCTGCGGAAGAAAGCACGCAGCGGGCGTTTTGGTCCGCCCGGTATGGGAAAAGTTTCTGCGTTTTTCCTGTCCGTTAAATTTGAAGGGTCCAGAACTGGTCTTTATCATACCGGGAAATCAGATTTCATCAAGGACCACCTGAAAAACTTTTCCAAAATTTATGGCTGGAATGTTCGGAAATTTCCAATTTGAGGGAAAAAATGGAAAATTTGTGAAGGAAAAGGGAAATAAAAGTGCGGGAAATGCAGAAACGGAAAGCGTCCCCCCTTTTTTTTCCTGCGTTCTGCGCTATAATACGGTGAGTGGAGATTTTTTGAATTTTCCCCGGGAGCACGTGTCCAGGAGTCGGTGCGTCCGGGAAATTTTGGATTTTAAAGTTCATTTACTTTTTGGCGGAGAGAAATCATGTCCAAAACTGCCCTTCTTCAAACCTCGCTCGATTTTCCGGTTCGCCGCGGTAAAGTCCGCGATGTTTACGATCTTGGCGATGAAGTCCTGCTCGTGAGTTCGGACCGCATCAGTGCGTTTGACTGGATCCTTCCTTCCGGTATTCCGGATAAAGGCCGCGTCCTGACGCAGATCGCGGCGTTCTGGTTCGAAAAACTGGGAGAAGAGAACCATCTGATCACGGTAGACGTTGACAAAATGCCGTGCCTGGATGGTCTGGATGCGTCGGTGAAGGCGGACCTTGCCGGCCGTTCGACTCTCTGCAAAAAGTCTGAAGTTTTCCCGATCGAGTGCATCGTCCGCGGCTGTCTGACCGGTTCCGGATGGAAAGAGTACCAGAAAAGCCAGACGATCTGCGGGATCGAGCTTCCGGCCGGCCTGCAGGAAAGCGTTCGTCTTGAGACTCCGATCTTCACTCCGACGACGAAAGCGGAAGAAGGACACGACGAAAACGTGACCTTCGAGCAGATGTGCAGCATCATCGGGACGGAAGCCGCCGTGGAACTGCGCGACCGCAGCATTTCCCTCTTCCAGCGCGGTGCCGAATACGCCGCCAGCCGCGGGATCATCATCGCAGACACGAAATTTGAGTGGGGGATGCGGGATGGTAAGATCATCCTCGTGGATGAAGTCCTGACTCCGGACAGCTCGCGTTTCTGGCCGGCGGACGACTATGAAGTGGGGCGTTCGCAGAAATCTTTCGACAAACAGTTCGTTCGTGACTGGCTCCTGGCCTCCGACTGGGACCGTCAGAGCGTGCCTCCGCAGCTTCCGGAAGACATCATCGAAAAAACCCGCGCAAAATATATCGAGGCGTACGAGCGTCTCACTGGTGCGGAATTTCCGTGGAAATGAGAGAGATGGACGGAACCGTGAGTATTTTGCGGTTCCGTCTGTCTGTTGATCGGGACTGTGTTTGCGGCTGCTTGCGGATCTGTGCGGATCGATTTGCGCAAAACGGTTCCTGCTGCGTAAAGCAGATCCATTTGCGTAAAGCGGTTGGGATGGCCCGGTCTGCGGACTGTCTTGGGCGTTTGTGTTGCGGTGTACGGGAGAAAGGCTGCCGAAAATGAAACTCACCTTCCTGGATCGGATCGCCGGACTTGCCGGGGCGTATGTGCTTCAGCGATATTCTTCGCTGTGGGATTCGCGGTACTGTTTTCGCGACAGTGCGGCAGATCCGAAAGGGGAGAATGTCGGCGGTCCCTTCATGTACGCGTTCTGGCACGAGTACATTTTGCTGCCGGTCAGTTTTTTTGGACACTGCAATGTCGCGACGATCACGTCTCAGCATCGGGATGCGGAGATCATCACGAATCTCTCGCGGCACATGGGATTTCGGATCTTTCGCGGCTCCACGACCCGGGGCGGTGCGGAAGCACTTCGCCAGCTCCTTGCGGTCGGACAGGCTGGAATGCATCTGACCATGATGCCGGATGGACCTAAAGGTCCGCGTCGCGAAATGTCGCTCGGGACGGTCTACGCCGCCTCGAAGCTGGGGTTTCCCATCGTGCCGACCGGTATGGGAATGAGTCCGTGCTGGCGGGCGAATTCATGGGACCGATTCGCGATCCCGAAGCCGTTTTCCCGGATCCGTCTGATTTTTGACGATCCGATCTTCGTGCCTCCCCGTTTGAAGCGGGACGCTCTGGAAGAGTACCGTCTTCTTGCAGAGGAACGCCTTCGGGCCGTGACGCTCGAGGCGGAGGAGTGGGCGCAAAACGGCGGGACTCGGCCTGGCGACCGGGTTTTGGATCATCGCCCGGCACTGTTGGCCAAATATCGTCAGCCGCGGAGATAAGAAAAAGAGACCGTTCTTCTGGAGAGATTCG
>CAZRGJ010000050.1:2299-6517 GCA_964599445.1 uncultured Planctomycetaceae bacterium
TTTCCTGAAAGCAGATCATGGATCCGGAAATCATCAAATTCTTCTGTCCGAGCGATTTCGCGACGCCGGAGATGCTCGCTGCCGTGCATCATCTGGGGTTCGATCGTTCCATGACGCCGGTTTCGGCAAAGCTCGTAGGGAACGAGCTTTTGCTGGAGTGCCCGCTGTCGGAGAATCTGCGTTTCTGCATCCCATGGACGATCCCGAATGTCGGCAACAAAATGCTCACGACCGGAACGCTTCTTGCGAGTGAGGATCCCTACTATCTTTCCATTGAGCTGGCGCGGGGCCTTTGTGTTTCGATCCGGAATCAGGCGGCAGACTGGGAGGTCCTGGGGCTTACTCCTTCCAATGAATTCCAGGAAACGATCCTGAATGCAGGCGAGTATCTTTTCCACGCCATCAAACTTTCGCATTGCGGAAAAACATACGATCCGGAGGTTGACCGGTACGCAAACTACGCGATGCTTCTCTGTTCCCGAGCCTCGCTTCTTTTGGCCAGGAGCTACATCGAGCGTGTTCTGCTGCTGCGCAAGATCGCAAAACAGTCGGCAGATGCGGCTTCCGAGCTTGGAAGATCGCAGTTTTTGTCTGTTCAGGGAGATTTTGTTTCTCCGGAAGATGAGATCTTTGACGATGACACGGTCAGTCAGATGCTTCAGGAGCTGGATAGTACTTCCGAGCCGCATTTTTCTGATGGAGACGATATTTTCAGCGGCATGGGAACGGATATTTCGGGAGACGATACGGCCGTGCATGTCATTGAGGCCGTTCCGCCGAAGTTCGTGGGGATCCACCTTGACGAGAATCTCCTGGAGAAAGAGCTGAAGGAGATCTTTTTCGAGACGTTCAATCACGTGAACATCGAGATCTCATGGCGAAAGATCGATCTGAAGCCGGAAATTCTGGATGCGTATGAGCGGCAGATCGACTGGTGCTTCAGCAATGGATTCAGCGTGACGGCTGGGCCGATCCTGAATTTCAGTCCTATGTATCTGCCGGATTTCCTTCAGGACTGCTGCGGCGATTTTGATGCGATCTGTGAGCATGTGCGCCGCTATGTGGAACTTCTGGTGAAACGGTACCGTTCGCGTGTTTCGACGTGGGTCGCAACGTCGCGCGTCAATTCTTTTTTCCATCTTGGACTGTCTTTGCTTCAGCAGCTTGAACTGACGGTCCGGGTCGTGGGCTGGATCCGGGAATTTCAGCCGACCGCTGAGGTCCTGACGTGTCTCGACATGCCGTGGGGGGACAATATCCTGCCGCCTCCGTTTGGGGTCGAGGACGAGGAAAGCAAGATCTATCCCACGATCGTCTGTGCGGACTATCTCCTGCGTTCAAAGTGCAAGATCGCGGGGTTTCAGCTTGAGTTTAACGTCGGGTACGGAACGCTCGCGACCTACGATCGGCCTGTTCTGGACTGGTCGAAGCTCATTGACCGATGGTCGCATTTCGGAGTCCCGCTCTACCTTTTGATCCGGGTCCCGAGTTCCAGTGAGTTTGACCGCAAGGCACTGATCCCCAATCCGCCGATCTGGGACGGCTGGACATTGCGCGGACAGGCTCTTTGGGTCTCCAATGTCGTGCCTGTTCTTTTGGCGAAGCCGAATGTTTACGGCGTGGACTGGTGTGTTTTCCGCGACTAACGTCCGCATGAATATCCGAACGCCGGTCTGATCACCAGCGACGGCCGCGTAAAAAAAGCGCAGATCATTCTGGCCGAAATTCTGAAATATTTCATGGCGGATATGGATTGAATCAGGAGCGGAGTACGGGCATGAAGCGCTCTTTTTCTCTTTCGGAGGCTGCGGAAGAACTGGGTGTTTCGACCGCGACGGTACGAAACTGGCTGAAATCGGATGAAGCTGGAGGCGGAACGCTTGAGGAGCTGCGCCGTCTGGCTGAAAAGCGTCTCACTCACCGTGCGAATAAACGGAATTTGCGGGGAAATCGTGCGTCAGGAAAGAAACTTCTGGAGCCTTTCTGGAGCATGGGGGGCAAGCAGTTTCTGGAGTTTTACCGGGAGAAAAAAGAAACTTTTCCTGAATCGGATCTTCTGCTCGGCATCTTTCTTTTCTGTTTGGGACATCATCTTTGCGTATTGCGGAAACGAACCGATCCGGGGATCCTGCAGGAGCTGGAGGCGTGGGAGACGGCTCTCGCGAAAGAAGCGGAAAACGGCGACATGCATTCCTGGAAAAGTCTGGCAGAGGAGACCGGCGAATGGCTGCGTGTTCATTGGAAATACGCGGGAGATGCCGATGTGCTGGGGCTTCTTTCTCTGGAAATGTCGCGGCGGGGAACCCTTGCGGAGCAGGGGGCATTCTACACTCCGGAACCGGCAGCGCGGGAGGCGGTCGAACGGTTGGCGGAGACCGGGAACTGGGAAGGTTCACCGACGTTTCTTGATCCTGCGTGCGGGAGCGGTGTGTTTTTGCGCGAGATCCGGCGCAGATTTCAGCTTCCTCTTTCTGCGGTCTTCGGAATGGATCTGGATCCGACGGCCGTTCGGATCGCGAGGCTGAATCTTCTGTTCGATGTGCCGGATTCTCCGGAGAGTCCATGCATCGTCTGTCAGGATGGACTTCTGCCGGACCTGCCGGAAGGAATGCCGACCGCATTTGATGCGATTGCTGCGAATCCTCCGTGGGGGGCAAAAAAAGCGAAAGGACCGAAAAAACAGAAAGTGCAGAGACGTTCTGAACCTTGCGGAAGTCCGGATGTTTTGAGCGAACGAAGAGGCTTGGGGGAATCTGGAGTCTTGGGAGAGCGCGAGATGTTTACGCGATTTCTCCGGAGATCCTGGGAACTTCTTCAGCCGGGCGGAACGGCAGTTTTTCTGCTTCCGGAAGCGTTTCTGAACATTCGGACACACGCATCGATCCGGCGTTTTCTCCTGGAAAATGCGCAGATCGAAGAAGCCGTTTCCATCGGCCGGGCGTTTGAGGGGGTCTTTACTCCGGCGGTCCGGTTCGTTTTCAGAAAGCCGGTTTCTTCGCATTCTTCCGCGAAAGTTTCGCAGACGGCGGCGCAGAGTTTCCCGCAGGAAAGATTCCTTCAGGTCCCGGACTACATCATTTCACCGGATACGTCGGCGGAAACATTTCGGATCGTGGAAAAAATGTATGCGGTACCGCACGAGACGCTGGCAGGACACGCATCCTGGGGACTGGGTATCGTGACGGGAAATAATGCGCGCTGGCTGGCGGAGGAGCCAAAGTCGGAATACTGGGAACCGATCCTTTGCGGGCCGGATGTCGAGCCGTTTCGGATCCGGGAACCGAAAAAATGGATCCATTTTCGGCCGGAATGTTTCCAGCAGACGATCCCGGAAGAACGTTTTCGTGTGCCGGAAAAGATCGTTTACCGATTCATTACGTCGCGCCCGGCTTTCGCTCTGGACACGCAGAAGCGTCTGACGCTCAACAGCGCGAATTTTCTTGTGCCGGCGATTCCGGGACTCAGTACTTTGGCGGTCCTGGCGTTTTTGAATTCGGAGGCATTTCGATTTCTTTTTGTTCAGCAATTTTTCACGCACAAGGTACTCCGGGGAGATCTGGAGCGCCTTCCTTTTCCGAAAATTTCCAAGAAAATTGCTCAAAACCTTGAAATTTTGGCGGGAGATGTATTTTCAGGAAAGGAAGTTTGTGCTAAAATGGAAGAGCAAATATTTTCAACCTTTAACCTGACGCGCACGGAGATCCAATTCATCCGCCGCAGTTTAAAAAAATAAAAAAACAGAAAGGGACATTATGTCGTACAAAGTCTACATCAATGGCGAATATTTTGCCAAAGAGGACGCCAAAATCAGTGTTTTTGACCATGGGCTTCTTTACGGAGACGGTATTTTTGAAGGAATGCGCGCCTACTCCGGAAAAGTTTTCCGCCACCAGGCTCATATTGACCGTCTGTGGAACTCCGCGCGTGCCATCGCTCTGGAAATTCCCATGACGAAAGAAGAAATGATGAAGGCCGTCGAAGACACGCTGGCTCTCAACGGGCTGACCGATGCCTACATTCGCCTCGTCGTGACCCGCGGTTCTGGGACTCTTGGTCTGAATCCGTACAACTGCTCGAATCCCCGCGTCATCATCATCACCGACAAGATCACGCTCTATCCGCAGGAACTCTACGAAAACGGCATGGCCATCGTGACGGCGAGTACTGTCCGGACGCCGGCTGCGGCTCTCAGCCCCCGGATCAAGTCGCTCAACTATC
>CAZRGJ010000050.1:6527-11710 GCA_964599445.1 uncultured Planctomycetaceae bacterium
TGGAAGCCCAGTGCGCCGGCTGTGAAGAAGCTCTTCTTCTGAACATGAAAGGCGAGATTGCTGAATGCACAGGCGACAATATTTTCATCATCAAGGATGAAGTCATCTATACGCCGCCGAAAGATGCCGGAATTCTTGAAGGGATCACGCGTGCGGCCGTCATGGATCTGGCCAGAGAACTTGGCTACGAAGTCGTTGAGATCGCGCAGACCCGCCATGACCTCTACATTGCGGACGAGTGCTTCCTTACCGGCTCGGCTGCCGAGGTCATTCCGGTCGTCAAGATCGACAATCGCCCTATCGGCGATGGAAAAGTCGGCCCGGTCACCAAAAATCTCATCACGCATTTCCGCGACATGATCGTTCGCTAGAGTCCCTGATTTTCTGGAACACCGTGATCTCTGCGCGGGATCGCGGTGTTCTCACAGAGACACGCAGAATGACCGTGAACGTGTTCAGACACGAGATTCGTGAAATTCACGAAATTCACAAAAGCACGAAAAACACAAAATGGATTTTTAAGATCACTTTGTGTTTTTCGTGCTTTTCGTATTTCAGGGTCGATCTCCTGCTGCGGCAGGTCCGTGACTCTGTTCGTTCGGGAGTTTCGTCCGGACTTAATGGCGCGTCGAGTTGCCGCCTTCTGTCGCGATCAGTTCTCCCGTTTCCACCGAAATGGCAGAATTCACGTTGTTCGTCGTCGCGAGATCCGTTGTGCCGGAGCCGTTGAAGTCGCCGACCAGCGGCATTTCGTTTCCGGAACCGTGGCGGTAGTGTACGACCGAGCTGTCCATCACACCATTGCCCTCAACATCCAGGATCCATTCGCCATTGCGGTAAACGCCGACTTTGGAGATCTCCGAATTGTCCCACTTACCGACGACCGGAATATCGCCTTTCTGTCCGAACGTGAACTGCTTGTCTGCCGAGGTGAACCGTCCGTCGCCGTCGTAGTCGATCGTCCAGCGTCCATTGTTGAACACGCCGATGCTGTACACGCCGTCGCCGTTCCAGTCGCCGGCCACCGCAAAGTCACCTTCACGGCCGAATTCGAAGACATGGTCCACGACATCGCGGCGCAGGACGCCTTCTTTGTGCGCTTTGACGTAATAGTACCCTTTGTTCGTCGTCGGAATGTGCTTAAACTGACCGATCCGTTCATTTTCGGCATCCGGAAGACCGAATTCACCGGCGAGCATATCGCGGTCGCCTTCCCAGGCACGTCCAAAGACGCCGATGTCGGCTTTCCCGTCACCGTCCCAGTCGCCAACGACCGGCTGATCTCCGGTGTCGCCGAGCTTCACCCACAGATCGTAGTCGTCCCACTGACGGTTGCCGTCCAGGTCGATGAACCAGAAACCGTCCAGGAAGATGGCCAGCTCATCCACGCGGTCGCCGTTGAAGTCGCCGGCGAGAAGACGGACGGATTTGAATTCCGTATCGTAAAGGAACGAAAGTCCGTTTTCGATACCGTTGGCGAGTGCCTGCTGAACGCGGGAGATCGCACGGCCTTCCCACGTATTCGGATTGAATTTGCTCAGATCCAGATTGCCGACCAGGAGCGAATTCGAGAATGCGTTGGCGTATGCACCGGAATGAACTCCGCCGTTTACGTAAAGACCGCCGTTCGTATTCACGCCTGCATTGGCGTTTGCGCCGCCGTTCATGACGATCGACATTGCGCCGTTTGCGCCGGCTGCTCCAACTCCAGCCGCTCCAGCACCGGCAGCACCGGCTGCCGCAAGTCCAGCCGCGCCCATACCGCCGTTAAGCAGACCGAGATGCCAGGAACTTCCGCTTCCGCCCATACCGCCGCCGAGGGAAAGTCCGGTCGACATGCCGAAGTGCGGCATATATCCGTTTCCGTAGACCGGTGCAGAGCCGCCGCCGGAGAGATTCGGACGTCCCGGCGTCGGATTGAGGTGCGGGGAGCCTCCGGGGGTCGGATTCGATTCCGGTTCCGGAGTTTTGGGAGTCCATTCGACGCGGATCTCGCTGAAATTGTACTCGACGCCGTCGTCGCCGTAGTTCACCTCAATGTTGGAAAGCGTGTCGCCGTCCGGATCCAGTTCCGAGCCTCCGAGAGAACCCGGCGTGTCGATGCCGTCTTTGTACCCTTCCGGATGCACTTCGTAAATGCTGTAGTTCCCGGGTTTGACGTTTTTGAACACATAGTAGCCTTTGGAATCCGTCGTCGTTCTGGCGACTTCCTTGCCGTCAGCGTCTTTCAGGATCAGCGTGACGTTTGCGATCGGCGTATCCGATTCCTCGCGGATACCGGGGTACAGTTCCCAGAGATTTTCCGGAAGCGAATCACCTTCGGTAAGTTTGAGGTCTTCGCCGTCTTTGAAGACGTAGCCGGAGATCTGCGCGTACTGGTATTCCCAGAAGTCGTAGTGGACGCCTTTATCGCCCGAGACGAGCTGAATGCGGCCCGTCAGGTCCTGCGACAGGATCGCGCCGCCTTCCGAACCGACCTGCTGACCGCCGTTGAGATATTCGGTCGGCTGATGTTCGTAGACACTGTACGTGCCGGGCATCAGATCGATGAATTCATAGTACCCTTTTTCGTCTGTATACGTCGTCGCGATGACCGTACCGGCTACGTCGCGCAGATCGATCTGAACGCTTTCCAGAAGGAGTTCGCCGTCATCGTAGACGTCGTTCCGCTCTTCATCAAGCCAGACGATGCCCGAGATCTCGCAGGTACGGTATTCCGAGAAATTGTTCTCGATACTGTCCTGACCGCCGAGAAGCTCGATGTCCGTCAGTTCATTCACGCTGATCTGCGTACCGACTTCCGTTCCGTCGATCGTTCCGACGAAGGAGGTCACGTCTTTGTATCCGTTCGGCTGGACTTCCAGAACACGGTACGTCCCCGGATCCACGTCAAAGGAATAGTGCCCGTTTTCGTCCGTGAAGGTCGTGCCGCACAGCTCGTAAACGCCGTTTTCGTTCAGCTTGTACAGGTTGATCTGGACGTTTGCCAGATGCGTATCTTCGGACGCATCGTAGAGGCCTTTGTCCGCATCGGCGTCTTCGTACACATTGCCCGAGATCGTGCAGGGAAGCGGGATCTGGACCTGCGATGCAAATGCGCCGGCCGTGTAGACGTCCTGCATTTCTTCACTGCGCAGGTGGGAAAACTCGTTGGTGTACGAGTCGTTCGGAAGTCCGGCAATATCGTAATCCGGATAGTATTCTGCAAAAACGTCGCGGAACGGGATCCTGTCGACGAGCGCATCTTCATAGTATGCGTTTTCAAAAACGGCCGAAATGTTCGACGTCGAAGCAAATTCCGCGCCCGTGGATTCCGCATCCAGATCGCCGTCCGGATTCAGAACTTCGTCTACATCCCACTGGATCATCAGAACGTCGCCGGCGGTGAATCCGGACAGATCGATCGTCAGAAGCGTGCCATTTTCAGAGATCTCGTAATTCGTGACCTCAAAACCTTCCCCGGCCAGGATCTTGAATTCGATGGAACCGTAGGTGCCCTGACCCTGGTCGATGAAATTGTATCGGCCGCTTTCGCCGTAACGCGCCAGATCGATCGTGACCTGGGACATTTCCGTATTTTCCGCACCACCCTGGAACGCTACGTAAAGGTAGTCCGGGGCCGTGTCGATGCCGGAACCTTCTTCTGTACGAGTCCCTTCGTAGTAGACGGCTCCGACTTCAAGCGGACTTGCGCTGAGCATACAGCGGTTTTCAAGCAGCTCGACGCCCTTGAGATGATGAATGCACGAATTTTTGCTGGTTTTGGAAGTCATTTTAGTACTCGATCGTATTTAGTATTCCATTTCAGGAAAAAAACGAAAGATCATTCCGACGGAAAGCCTCAGTGCACCGTCGTGGAAGGATTTTCGATCGCCATATCCGGAACCTGCCAGTTCCAGAAACGAACCGTGGAGTCGAAACTGCACGAGATCAGTGTCTTGCTCATGTCGTCCCAGAGAAGTTCTGCGATCGTGCCCTGGTGTTCATCCATCGTGTACGCCATCTTCGGAGATGCCGGAGCGATGTTCCACACACAGATCTGATTGTTCGTGGAACCTGCCGCAAGCATGTTCGAACCGCAGAACGTGAGGGCGGAAACTTTACCCGACGGGAAATCGATCTCCTTCAGTTTCGCGAATGTTTTGGCGCACCAGATGATGATCTTACGGTCTTCACCGCCCGTGGCGAGATAGTTGCCGTCCGCGCTGAAACTGATCGACCAGATACGCGAAGTGTGCCCCTTCAGAAGCGTATGGACCGTATTGCGTCCGGTGTCGTAAATGCAGACCACGCCGTCACGTCCGGCAGAAGCAATGTACCGGGAATCTGTGCTGAATGCGACGGAACGCTGGTCATTGGACGTGACCTGCCAGCTGTGCATCCGGCGTCCCATTGCCGTGTCGTAGAGCGAAACGGACGAATCAAAACCGACGACCGCGATTCGGGAACTGTCCGTCGGACTGAATGAAAAGGCGCGCACGGAGGTACCGGCGTCGATAAATTCAAATTTTCGGGCAAACGTCTGCGCATCGTAAGCGTAGAGCTTGTTGTCCATGCCGCCCGTCACGAAAAATTCACCGTCCGCACTGAATTTCACCGCACGGACCCAGTCTTTCTGATCAGAAAGGGTCTGCAGGAGACTTCCGTCGCTGACATTCCAGATGCGTGCCTTGTGGTCATCTCCTACCGTTACCAGCTTTTTGCCGTCATTGCTCAGAGAAAGACCCGTCACGACCGGCGCACGCCCTTCAGCAGTGATCTGCTGCATTTTAATGAACTTGACGGAACGCAAATGGTTTGTTTCTGCACTTGCCTGAACTGCAATACCCAGCATCAGGAAGAACAAAATGCAAACTCGCAAAAAAGTGAATTTTTTCATGATAGGGATCCTTAATTGGCACAAAACATAATTTCCCACACAGGGACTATCGGTCTTATCCCAATGAAAATTTAGGAGTTTTCAATATTTTTCAAATTTGCGGATTATATAAAGATACAGACGAAAAAAAGTGAAAAGATGCGGACATCTATATTAAGAATATGGCTCCCTAAAAACCGGATCTCGTGAAAATCAGAAGAAAAGAACGCGGGCAGGGAACGAAAAAGTGGGATATCTGAGAAAAATCCAAAAAAAATTTAAGATGCATTTTGTATCGTAAAACACGGGATGAAACAGGAGTTTA
>CAZRGJ010000051.1:0-11680 GCA_964599445.1 uncultured Planctomycetaceae bacterium
GATCGGTACGATCGCCGGCGGAAAAGATGTTGCGCCGTATGGTGTCGTTCATCTCGCGCCGAATTCCGAGGTCATCGCCGATACGCTCTCGATGGCGATTTCGGATAATGTGGGACTCGCCGGTCAGCTGAACGCGCTTTACCTCGGCTCGCAGGAAACGACGCTCGCCGTCGATACGATGTACGTTGCCGGCGGGAAATACTATTCCGCGGACGGTTCGGAAAAAATCGGCACGAAAGGCACCGCGCTCATTCAGGCGGCGGAAGGCGGAAAACTGACGCTGACCAACGCTGCCGGGACGGGCGGTGCGGATCTCTATCTCGCCTGGGCGCCGATCTCTACGGGAGGCGGTTCGGACGGAACGGTCGATCTGCGCGGCGTGACGGACGATTCCGTCATGAAGTTCGGACTCATCGACATGGCGCGGAAAAACAGTCAGGCCGGATACGCCACCGCGGTTTTCTCGATGGACGCGGGGATCGTGACGGCGGAGAAAATGATCCTCGGAACGCACGAAGGCGGAAACGGAACCGTGACGGTGACGGTCGATCTTGAGGGCGGAACGCTCGACGTGAAGACGATCCAGCGCGGGACCAGCACGGGAAAAGAGACCGTGAACTTCAATTTCACCGGCGGAACGCTCAAAACGGACCTGTGGGGGACGGAAACCATGCCGATGGACCTCACGCAGAACGGCGGGATCCTCACTCCTTCCGGAAATTCGCTGACGGTCTACGGGGACTATCAGCAGAATGACGGACTTCTGATGCTCGATCTCGGCACGCAGACCATGACGGTTTACGGCGATGCCGCCATGACGCAGCTGGGGCTGGATCTGGCCGACGGAAACGTGTTCGACGATTCGATGATCTACGAGCTGATCCGGATCGAAAACGCGGCCGACTTCAATGCCGGGGCACTGGAGCTGAAACTTTCCGACTCGCTGAGCGGATACGAACTTTCGGCAGGCGTCATGGGAGACTTCGTGGTCGTGGGGAATGCGGGGCTGATCGCGAATACCGTCCCGGAACCCTCGGCGTGGATGCTCCTTGTGCTGGGAACGGCTGGCGTTGGACTTCTGCGAAGACGCGCTTCCCGAAGAACGGCCTGAAGTTCGAGAATAGCGCGAAACGCCGAAAGACTTCGTGAATAAAAAAAGCCGGGATCGTGAAGGTCCCGGCCTTTTTTGTGTAGGGAATGAGAAACGGGGGCTACTCCGGAATGCGGGCACTCTCTCCGTCGCGGCGGTTTCCGAGCCGATTGTGGATCTCCGGCTCGATCTCGTAAGTGATGCGCTGCGCGGAACCATCGCACATCGCCATACCGAAGCCGGCGGAGTGCGTGCTTCCGAATGCGTGTTTCGGAGTATCGTATCCTTCGCGGTCCTGATCCGGCATCTGATTCTGCGAGGATTTACTCACGCAGGTCGTGCGGAGCGTGTCGTTCACGGCACCGAAAAACGCGCCTTCATTATCCGAGTCGTTCTTTCCCGTATCGTAGTCGTTCGACATGAGGTACTTCTCGCCGAGGAGGTAGGTGTTGCTCGTTCCGTCCTTGATCTGCTGCATCGTGACCTTGCTGCACCGGTAGATGACGCCTGTTTCGGGGGAATCGCCGCAGTTGAAGTCCTGCGCCTCCGCGTAGGTCGCGGGGGTAAATTTTGCGGCATTCGTTTCCGTTTTCCGGCTTCCGAAGTTGCCGGCGTAGTCGATCTTGGCGACTTCCGTGAGCGTCGGAGACGGCGTGCAGTTGTAGAGTGAGGAATGATTCGTTCCGTGTGCGAACGGATAGAGTTTGGCCGTACGGCGCGAGGGGCAAATGAAGACACTCAGCGGCGTTTCGACGCAGACGCGGGCACCCTGCTTTTTCGCGGCGTTCGGTGTGTTGGTCCTGTCGCCGTTGGAGCCGGACTGGTAAAGTGCTTCCTGTTCCAGAAACGGCAGAAGAGAAAACGCCCAGCCTCCAGGCTGATCCGGTCCCAGACCCCAGTCGGCATCCCCGACGACACGCCAGTGCCAGCCGCCGGAAGGGTACGTCTTGGCGGTGTCCACGTGATTCAGTGCCGCCAGACCCATCTGCTTCAGGTTGTTGTTGCACTGAAGGAGCCGGGCCGATTCGCGTGCCTGCTGAACCGCGGGCAGAAGAAGACCGACGAGCATCCCGATGATGGCGATGACGACGAGCAGCTCAACGAGCGTAAATCCTTTTTTCATTTCAAAATTCCTTTTAGAGAGAAGTGGAAAGGGCAGGAAATAAAACGCGGTATCGCAAAAAACGGTACCGCGTTACGTTTTAGTGAATTTTCAGCATCATGCCGTTTTGCGGTTTTTCCGGCGGATGCCGAGCATCAGGCCGGTCCCGATGACCAGAAGTGCCCAGGCGGAAGGCTCCGGAACGAGCGTCATGTCGGTGTGGAAAGACAGGACGCCGTCTGAGGAAACTTCCCAGACCGTGATGGCGTCATCGACGGAGGAGAGGATCGACTCGAAAACGAATCGGTCATTTTCTCCATCGCTTTCGAAGATCTCGAACATCATGCCTTCTTCCGGAAGCGAATCGATGTTGATGAACAGCTCGCCGCCGGAAACGTCGAACGCCTGCGCCGCGACTTTGTCGTAGGTGTAGTTCCCCTGGTCATCCTTGAGAATATCGATGACCAGACGGCCGTCCATCTGCTTCAGCGTTCCCTCAAGAGTCATCGTTCCGACGAGACCCTTCTGGTACTTCTCGAAGTAGTTCTCGCCGTCCTGGAGGGAATCGTAGCGTTCCTGCGTCAGGTAGTTCGGCGCGATCTCGATCGTACCGCCATTGTTGGTCAGGCCGCCGTTGGTGACCTTTTCCGTCACGAGCGTACCGCCGGTGAGGCTGATGGCCCCTTTGTTCTGAATGATCGTCGGCACGGAAACGAGACCGCCGGTGATGTTCAGATTGCCGGAACCGTTGTTCGCGTTGTTGTTTTTGTCGTTTCCGAGACGCATTTCGCCAGCACCATAAAGTTCACCGGTACCGCTGACGTTCACGTATCCTTTACCGTCACCGCTGCCGTTGAAATTCGTTCCGACATTGATCCTGCTCATACTGTAGGACTTGCCGCCGGAGAGATTGTAGATCGCGTCATGGGCGCCTTCGCCAAACTGAATGTAGGTACCCGCGCCGTTGAATACAGTTCCGCCGCTCTGATTGACCGCGCCGCGGGAGTAGCCGTGGACACCGAACCAGCCGTAGTTTTCGAAGAACGCATCGCCGCTGATGTTCATCTCGCTGTAATTGGTCTCGCTTTTGCTTCCGGAGATCATGATGCCGCCGTCGCCGCCGTTTATTTCCGCGGTCCAGTGTCCGCCGGAGAAGTTGAGGGTACCGGAGGCCTGGTTGCCCAAACGCAGACGGTTTTTGGTGTAAAGCGTACCGCCGGTGATGTCGAGCTGACCGTCGTTGATGTAGGCAAGATTCCATTCCGCGCTGTCGCCGTCGGCGATGACCGCCTTCTGTTTGTAGTCGGAGGAATGGTATGTACCGATGTTGACCGTGTCCATGACGTCCGGGAGGAACTGGCTCGCGTTATCTTTCCAGTTCGCTTTCGTGGACCAGTCGTCGCTGGTCGCGCCGGTCCAGGTGAAGGTCTCATTCGCGCGGTAGGCGAAGATGTTGTTTTCGATCTTCCACGTTCCTTTGTCCGCGGTGATGTTCTCGAACTCGAGCGTGTTCGCGGTATCTCCGAAGACGGCGTAGACCGTTTCTTTGGACGGCAGTTTCGCCGGAGCGTTGACCTGAAGCGTTCCGCCGGTGATCTCGATGCCGTCTTGCGCGGTGATCTTATCGAATTTGGTGTCGCTTTCGATGTCGACCACGATGGTCCCGGCGGTCTGCGTGAATTTGCCGCCGGTGATGGACATGGTGCCGATGGAACCTTTCTGGTACTTTTCGAAGTAGTTCTCGCCTTCAGCCAGAGCATCGTAACGTGCCTGATTGAGGAAGTTGGCCGCGATCTCGATCGTACCGCCCGCGTTGGTCAGGTCGGTTTTTCGGACCGTTTCTGCAATGAGGGTTCCGCCGGTGAAGTTGATGACGCCGTTGTTTGCGCCGATGTCCGGAATAGAAACCAGACCGCCGGAGATATTCAGTTCGCCGTAACCGTATTTCGTTTCGCCGCTGTTTCGTCCGAGACGCAGTTCATTACCGCCGTAAAGTTCGCCCGTACCGCTGACGTTCAATTTTCCGTTACCGGCGGCAGCAGTGTAATTGTTGTTGGTCCCGACATTCGTTCTGGCGACATTATATAACGTACCGCCGGAGAGATTGTAGACGGCTTCGTATTCGCCTTCTCCAAACTGGACCATTGCGCTTGAGGCATTGAACACG
The DNA here is from genome assembly GCA_964599445.1 of uncultured Planctomycetaceae bacterium. GTDB lineage: Bacteria > Planctomycetota > Planctomycetia > Pirellulales > Thermoguttaceae > RGIG3701. Next base: position 4,360 of record CAZRGJ010000051.1, read on the forward strand.
GTCCCGCCGCTCTGATTGATCGTACCGCGGGAGTAGCCGTGAATACCGAAAACTCCGGAGTTTTTGAAATAGGCATCACCGCTGATGTTCAATTCGGAATAGTAGGCATCGCCTTTGGCTGCCGACAGCATGACGCCGGCTGCGGACGTGCTGGCGATCCATGTTCCGCCGGAGAAATTGACGACACCGGAAGTTTCATTGCCTAGACGCAGACGGTCGGTGGTCTCAAGCGTCCCGCCGGTGATGTCGAGCTGGCCGCCGTTGATGTAGGCGAGATTCCATCTCGCGCTGTCGCCGTCGCCGATGACTGCTTTGCCTTTGTAGTCGGCATCATGTTTCGTACCGATGTAGACCGTGTCCATCTGATCCGGGAGGAACTGGCTTGCGTTGGCTTTCCAGTTGGATTTGTCGGACCAGTCGTCGCTCGTTTCGCCGAGCCAGTGGAAGTCTTCCTTCACGCGGTAGGAGACGACATTATTGTCCACGGACCACGCACGGGTGTTTTTCGCCGCCGTGACGGAATCGAAATGGATCGTGCCGGACGGCGAGTCGCCGAAGAAACCGACGATGGTCTCCGTGGTCGGCATCGTTCCGGAGTCATTGATGTGGAGCGTTCCGCCGGTGATGTTGAAGTTCGCGGCAGTGAGTTTGTCGAAGGAGTCGGCCCCGGTGTAGTCCAGAACGAGCGTGCCTCCGGTCTGGGCGTAGGTCCCGGAAACGGTCATCGTTCCGACGGTCCCTTTCTGCTCGGCGGAGTAGAAGGTCTGACCTTCCGCGAGACCTTCAATGGCGGACTGGGAGGCGTCGAAGTTCGGCGTGATCTCAACGGTGCTTCCGGTGTTCGTGATGTTTCCGGTGACTTTCTGCGCCAGGAACGTTCCGCCGTTGAGGTTCAGCGTGCTGCGTCCGTCGATGAGATTCAGGTTTTTGACGGAGAGAATGCCGGAATTCAGGGTGATCGAACCGCGCCCGGTCACATCAGTCCGTGCCGTGCCGATGTTTGCGGTGTTTCGAATGTAGATCTGTCCGTCGCCGGTCCCGTCTTCCGCTCCAATGTTCAGGAAGCCGTTGGGAGTTGTGTATTTCGGATCGCTGTTGTTGTCGGTCTGGTTGCGGCCCATCTGGAGGTAGTTCGTGGAAACGACGCCGCCGGTGAGGTTCATGATGCCGAAACCGCCTTCCGCGATGATGAATCGGCTGTCTGTGAGGTAGAGTGCTCCGCCGGACATGTTGATCGTGGAGGCCTCGGTCGTGGAGGCGCCTGCATGAAGGTTGAAGATCTTCGGATTGACCATCTTGGCTGTCCCGCTGATGTTCAGCGTCATGACCTGTTGTGCGCCCATGGTGAAACCGTAGTCGTCTTTGTTTCCGACGTTGATCGTGCCGCCGGTGAAGTTGACGACTGCGTGGCCTTGGGGATCATTGCTCCCGCCGATGCGCCAGCGTCCGTTCAGATTCAGCGTTCCGCCTTCGATAGTGACGGTCGTGTCGCCGTGAGTGTAGATGTCTCCCGTCGTGATGGTGTCGCCTTCCTTGATGATGGGGAAATTTTCCGCAGGATTTTGAATGCGGATGACATCTGCGTTTGCGGGAACGGAACCGGACTGCCAGTTCGTGTTCGTGTTTCCGGACCAGTACTGTGTCGCACTCCAGGCGGTGGGAAGTCCAACGAGGACAGCCGAGACGGCAAGCGCGGAAACCGCGGCGATTTTTTTACCGGGCATCATACGGACACGAAGCATGGACGGCAAATTCAGCATGGATCTTTTCATGTTTCTACTATCAAAAAATTTTCAGGCCCTAAAATAAAAAAATATCTCAATGCTTCCATGGTACTTCAAGGTACGTAAATGTCAAGCATTTTTCTTTGGAATTTTGCCAATTTTTGAGTTTTTTTGTGAGAATTCTGTTTTTTGTGGGGATTTTGACGCCCCCTTGACTTTTTTTAGACGAAATAGTAAAATGAAAGAAGTTCGGAAGTGCAGCACGTTTTGCATTTCCATTCCTGCCCCTGCCTGTTTAGAAAGGAAAGATATGATGAAGATCTATCGTCGTTCATTTTTAAAGTCGTCTCTTGCCCTTCCGCTTTTTGCCGCGGCTCCGACCTTGGGGCGTGCGGGTGAGACCGCTCCCAGTGAGCGCGTGCGTGTCGGCGTCATCGGTCTCGGAGGCCGTGCGCGCTGGATGATGTCCCGGAGCATTCCGAACGCCAAAGGTGCCGAATGGACCTGCGGCTGCGATATTTACGAACCGCGCAGACAGAAATTCATGGAGACCTACAAAGGCAAGAACGTCTACGAAGATTTCCGCAAGATGATCGAAGTGGAAAAACTCGACGGCGTTTTCGTGGAAACGGCAACGCATCAGCGTGCGTGGGTCGGCGCGATGGCGATGCAGGCCGGTGCGCATGTCTATCTTGAAAAACCGATGGCTCTGACCGTCGAGGAAGGACGCTATCTCGTCAACGCCGCGAAAAAGTACCAGAAAGTCACGCAGGTCGGCACCCAGCAGCGTTCGCTCCCGCTGTGCAAATGGGGCTGCCAGCAGGTCGCGGACGGCGTGATCGGAAAGATCAAGCGCGTGCAGGTCCCGAATTTCGTCGGTCCGATCCCGTATCCGAAACCCGATACGCTCGACCCGAAAGACTGCCCGAAATGGTGGGACATCTGGACGAACCAGTCCGTCCTGCGTCCGATCGTGCCGGAAGTCCAGTTCTCCTGGAGCCGCTGGGCGGATTACGATGACGGCGGTCTGTGCTTCGGCGTCTCCGGCTGGGGGACCCACTCCTTCGACCAGGCGATGATGGCCATGGGCACGAGCCTGACCGGTCCGACACGCATCCTGCTCGAGGAACCATGCACGTTCCAGGATTCCGGCAAATACCCGAACCGCGTTCCGGACGATGACGAAACCGGCGCGTCCTACTACGCCATGGCGAAAGTCGCCGGTCCGCGTGCCAAGATGAAGATGTTCTTCGGCGACATTGTGCTCGATTTCTGTCTCGACGGCGACCGCGGTCCGGGACTGGGATGCATCGTCACCGGCGAAAACGGGAAGATCGAGATCAACCGCCATAAACTGGCCTCCAACCCGAAATCGATCGTGACGGAAATGCCGGAAGAATTCCGCAACACCCGCGATGAGACCGTCTACCATGTGGAAAACTGGATCGATTGCATCCGCACCGGCGAAAAATGCGCGGCGGACGTCGAGATCGGTCACCGTTCCACCACGGTCTGCCATCTCGTGAACATCGTGCGCGACACGGCACCCGTCGGTAAGGAAGTCCACTGGGATCCGGAAAAGGAACTCTTCACGGACCTCCCGGAAGCCAACGCCATGCTCTCCCGCCCGCGCCGCGAAGGCTGGGAACTCCCGACGCTCTGAGCGTAAAGCTGCCTTGGAAGGCGCCGCGTCCCAGTTTGTGTCGGGATTTGGGAGGCGGCGCGTCTCGCGTCGTAATTTGTGGTGATTTTATCGAGCAGTCAGTTTTGTGACGCGGGACGCGTCACATCCCAGTTTGTGACGGGATTTGGGCGGCGGCGCGTCTCGCGTCGCAATTTGTGGTGATTTTATCGAGCAGTCAGTTTTGTGACGCGGGATGCGTCACATCCCAGTCCCAATTGGCAGCGTATTCTGTTGAATCTGCTTTCCAATAAGTATCTGGACCGCAGGGGCCATATTCTGCATTTTGGCGAATGTATGCCAGGACCTTTTGGAAATGATTTTCATTTCGGATGATCCTATCAAACGATTCTTTATGCCAGACAGAACCGTTTTTTCTGAGGATCCTGTTTATTTTGTGTGCGGTAAAACTTTTCCATGAGTGAAGAATGTCTCCGAGAAGATATTCTTTGAATGGAACTAAAAGTACATGAACGTGATTGGACATGATCACGAACGAAAGCAGCTGGTATCTTTGGCCGTGAAAATAGAAAAGAGCCTCTTTCACGATAGTGCGTACTTCTGGAATTTCCAGACAGCAGCTTCCGTAACCGGCATCAAGGTACTCATCGATTTTTTTCCCAAAAATGGAATAGTATTCTTCCTCTTCGTCTTTTTTCCAGGGTTTGGGATGTCTTTCTTGCCATTGTTTGATTTTTGTTTTCAGTTTGTTTAACTGTGTTTGCGGAATGGAATCGGCTAAGTGAAAGGTTAGGAATTGTATTTTTTCAAATTGATGCCAATGAGGCAGATGTCCATGGCTAAGGATGATCTTCTCATCTGGATCATAGAATGGAGAACAGAATTTCCGGACAGCGAGCTGGGAGGCGGCGCGTCTCGCGTCGCAATTGTTGGCACATTGTATCGAGCTGTCAGTTTCTGTTCGTGACGCGGGACGCGTCACGTCCCAGTTTGCGTCGTAATCTTGGGAGACGGCGTGTCGTTCAGCTTCATTCATGATTTTTCGCTTTCTGGTCCAGCATCGGCATGACGGAGCGGCGGTAGATCATCTCCATGAGCGGGCTGCTGCGGATCATCTGCATCGTCTGGTACGTGCGCTCGCCCTCTTTCGGATCCATCTCCACGCGGATCGAGTTTCCTTTCGCATCCACCAGCACGGCAGTGTAGCGGAAGGACCCGTCTTCGTTCTGCGTTTTCTCGCAGTCGTCGATCTGGGCCGTGTCCGCATCAAAATCCTCGACGGCGACTTCCTGCTTGACGGAAGTTTCCCGTTCCGGCTCCTCCGGCGTCACGAATTCCACGATCTCGCCGACCTTTTCCTCCGACATTTTCGAGAGCTGACGCTTTCGCCTAACCAGCTCGCTGCGTGCTTCGTCATTCGTCAGCGAGCCTGCCCTCTCTGCCTCCTTTTCCGCTGCGGAAAGCGGGTCTTTCTCCGCATTTTTCAGTTCTTCGGTGCTTTGCCCCATGCGTTCGGATTCCCGCTCAAGGAGTTTCTCTTCCCGCTCTTCCTTCGTCAGACGGTGCGGCGGTTCCTTCGCTTTTTCCGTTTTTTCTGCCGCAGTCCCCTGCTCCGACGGTCCTGCTGTCCGCTCCTGAAGATAGGAGACCGACAGAAAAAGCAGAAGGGCCGCCAGTACTGCGCCTGCCGCCAGGAGAGAGATCCGGTCAATGTTCATTTTCATGGAAACGTTCACTTTCATTTTTCTTGGGGAATATGTTGTATTGGGTGCGGGAGGGATCCTGTGTGCCGATCCGCCGTCATTCCAGATTTTAACAGAGAAACAGAAAAAAATCAAGCCGTTAATGAAAAAATGGGATCTGAAACGAATTTCATGGAGAGACATTTTAGCGGGAAAACGGGCTGTGCGCCTGGTTTTTGCTCTAAAAATGGAATTTTTTGTGAAAATTTGAATATTTTGGATAAAATGGGCAAAAATTTCTTGCAAATGGGTGGAAAATGTGGAATAATTAAAATAAACAGAATAATTGGAATTATTTTTTCATGACGTAAGGAGACGCAAATGCTGGTACTTTCAAGGAAGTTGGATGAAAGCCTGATCATTGACGGCCGGATCGAGATCGTAGTGACGGGGATCTCCGGGAACAAGGTTTCGCTTGGGATCACAGCCCCGGGAAATGTGTCGGTCTATCGTAAGGAACTTTGTGTGGTTTCCGATGAACAGGCACCCAAACGCCGCAGCAGAAGTCAGGCGAAACGTTCCTGCTGGCGTACGCCCGGGAAAGTGCAGTCCATGAAAAATACGCTTCGGTAGCGGATTGCCGAAGAACGGCAAGTTTTTGCCGATGATTTCGGAATGGTTTTGCCGATGTGCGCAGAAGGAGAATACCGAAATGTGCTGGATGTTCCTTTTTAAACCGGGATCAGGAAAATGTGCCGTTTTTCCAGGAAAAAGAGCGCGAAAGAAAATGGTGCTTCTCGTGACGCTGTTTTTTTGTTTCGTCATTTAAATAGATGCAGAGCGGAAAACAGAGGACTGGCAAATACCGGTCCTCTGTTTTTTTCAGGCGGGCTCAGATAGTTCCCGGTGCGTGTTTCAGAGTCTTTTCGCGGATCTCTTTCGTGAGCATTTCGACCGCTTTCTCCGGAGAGAACGTTCCCAGACTTCCGGCAAGACGATCCCGAATGGTGACCGTTCGGCCTTCTGTTTCGCGTTCGCCGATGATGAACATGTACGGTACGAGCTGAAGCTGGGCGCGGCGGATCTTTGCTCCGATCTTTTCCGAGCGGTAGTCTCCGCTGACCCGGATCCCGCAGGAACGCAGTTTTTCTTCGATCTCCTGCGCGTATTCTTCGAATTTGGGGCTGACGATCAGGATCTTCACCTGTTCCGGAGCCAGCCAGAGCGGAAATGCGCCGGCAAAATGTTCGATCAGGATGCCGATGAAGCGCTCAAAGGAATCCAGCGGCGTACAGTGGATCATCATGGGGCGGTGCTGGGCATTGTCTGCGCCGACGTAGGATAGATCGAAGCTTTCTTTGCCTGGGAGTTTGAAATCGATGTGGATCATTCCAAAATGTGCTTCCCGGCCGAGGGAGTCCCTGGCAATAAAATCGATGCCGGGGCCTTCCGGATGCACGATGCCGTCCGGGATCGTGGGGAGGCCGAGTTTGGCGCATTCCGCAAGGATGACGCTTTCCCAGTGTTTCCATTCTTCCGGCGTGCCGCTGTACTGGACTTCATTTTTCGAGCGGAAGCAGGTCTGGATCTTCAGGTCCGTGAAACCGAGCGTCTGGAGGTTTTCCTGGAGGATCTGCAGACAGCGTCCAAATTCCTGGGGAAGCTGGGTGGAGGTGCAGAAAATGTGCGTATCGTTGCGGGTAAAGGCCCGAACACGTTTCAGACCGCTCAGTTCGCCGGACTGCTCATAGCAGCAGACGTTTCCGAATTCAAAAAAACGCAGCGGCAGTTCCCGGTAGCTTCTGGGGTGATTCTGGTAGATGGCGACGTGGTGAAGTCCGCACGTGGAGCGCAGCGTGTAGCTGTCGTGCCGTTCCACTTCAAACCGCGGAAAGGAACTGTCTGCGGCATAGGGATTGCTGCTCGTCATGCGGTAGAGGACCGTTCTGCCCATTTCGGGAGAATAGACCCTCTGGAAACCGTTTTTCACCAGTTTGCCGCAAAGGAAACTCTCGAGCTGCTGCCGGATGACTGCCCCTTTCGGCAGCCAGAGTACGAGGCCGGAACCGACGCGGGGATCGATGGCGTAGAGTTCAAGCTGGCGTCCGAGGATACGGTGGTCGCGTTTTCGGGCTTCCTGCATCTGTTCCAGGTAAAGCGACAGCTCCTTTTCGCTGAAAAACGCGGTCCCGTAGATCCTCTGGAGGGGCTGACGCTGCGGATCGCCTCTCCAGTGCGTGCTGGCGACGGAGAGAAGTTTGAAGTGCTGAAGA